>NZ_JBTGVE010000023.1:0-15030 GCF_054343415.1 Mycoplasma sp. AC157
TGACATTTTATATTGGGAATGGGGGGTGACATTTTATTTCTGTTTTAATAAATTTCTATAAAAATTCTTGATTTTTACAAAAAATAGTTTATAATAATAAAGTATCTCGCGAGTGTAGTTTAATGGCAGAACTTCAGCCTTCCAAGCTGACTATGAGGGTTCGATTCCCTTCACTCGCTCCAATCATTAATTTGACCAAAAAAGCAAGCTTTATAGCTTGCTTTTAAAATTCTTTTTTGAACACTGAAAAGTTTATTTCACCTTCTGTAAAAAAGAGATTTTCTCTTTCAAGAAAACTTCTAACAAAAACTTTTAATGTTCCTGTACCTCTTCCTACAATTATATTTAAACTGTCATATTGATTTGAATTATTAAATTCAAAAATGGCATTTGATAATACTATTTCTGCTTCTGATGTAGTTAATCCGTGCAAATCAATTGTTTTTTCATAACTTCAATTATTCATTTATTTTTGACATTCCTTACAGTAATAGGTTCCTCTACCATTTACTTTTATTTTTAAAATTTCATTTTGACAGATAGGGCAAGGTAATCCTTTTTTAGTGTGAACTTGTAAAAAGTTTTGGAAAGAACCTTTTTTCTTGTTTAATGATGTGTAAGAATTTATACTACTTCCGCCTAATTCAGTGGAGCGATCTAAAATATCTGTAGCTACTTCTAAAATTTCTTTAGCTTGTTTTTTGGAAATTAAATTACTAGGAGTTTCTGGATGAATTTTAGTTGCAAATAGTACTTCATCTACATAAATATTTCCTAATCCTAAAACAAGAGTTTGATCTAATAAAGAAGTTTTAACTGCTTTTTTTCTAGATTTTAATTTATTAAAAAATTCTTCTAGATTTGTTTGTGCAGGTATTTTAGCTAATTTAGCAAGTGGATTTGTTGTTAAATAGTTTTTCTTTGTTCTTAAGTGGAAAGTTCCAAATGTTCTTGTATCATTGTAGTGTAAATTACTATTATCACTAAATTCAAAAAGAACATAATCATGTTTTAATCTTATTTTGGCTGGTTCAAAATAATTATATTTTCCTTCCATTCTCAAATGACTTAAAATGATATTGTCATTAGTTAAATGAAATACAAGGAATTTTCCTTCATTAGTTACTTCTAAAATTGTTTGCCCAATCAATGCTTCTTTAAACTTTTCTACGGAAATTTCCTTTATAAATGAATCTCTAAAAATATGAATATTCTCAATTTTTTTATTTTGAACATATTTATTTAATTCTTGTCTTACGACTCTAACTTCTGGTAATTCTGGCATAATATAAAAATTTTACACTTTTATTATAAATATTTCAAAAATATTATAAAAATGACTAAATATAAGAAAAAAATCGGTTTGTAACCGATTAATTTTCTGCTTCATATTCTTGTAATTTTAACTTCATTTCTTCTAAAATATTTCTTTTGAAAACTTTTTTCTCTAAGAAAATATTTAAATATAAAGAACCAATACAGAATCCTAAAAATAAGAAATAAACTAAAACAGGAACTCATTTATATATTAAATTTCCATTGTCTCTAAATAAACCTCATGAAGATTTAAAATCAGGGTTAAATAAATCTGAAAAAATTGTATATAAATAAACTACTTCTACAAAAGCAATACCTACAACAGAAATTACAGAAAATGTATAAAATAAATAACTATTTAATTTCTTAGTTTCTGTAATTTTATTTCTTTTTATTAAATATGAACCAATTACAAATCCATATATACCAAAAAAGAAAACTGTAGGATAATTTGTTGCTCCATCTATTCAACTATCCATTTTTAAAACCACTGAAGGTACTAAAATCAAGATAGCTCAAAAAGTTAAAATGATTGCATTGTATATTAATTCTGTTTTTTTAGCACCTATTTTTCTTTTTAGTGCATATGAACCAAAAAATAAATTTAAATCAATTGCACTATATGTTTCACTAATAAATGCTAATGTTATTCCGTTTATTACTCCAAAAGTTGATATTAAAATAAAGAACACTACAGATGGAATAATATATTTAGATACAGTTTTTGGTAATGTATCTGCTAAAACTGTTCAAACAATACCGCTATTATGTAAAATGGATGACACAGCAATTAAAGTATATAAAATAACTATAAGAGTCATTCCAAATAAAATTACAAAAGGTAAATTTTTAGATGCATTTTTCATTTTGTTTCTTACAGAACCGGCAACTAAAAAAGCATCATAAGAAAAGAGAACTGCAGGAATTGCGACAATCATTCCTTTTAATCCAAAAGGTGCTTTCCCTTCAAAATCTAAAAACGCATTTACTCCACCTTCTGAATTATGGGTGTCAAAAAATGCAATTCCCACAACAACAGCAACTATTAAAGGAATAAATTTTGTAAATGTTACTACTGTTTGTATTATTCCGCTTGTTCTAATAGATAAATGATTTAAAGCTAAAAATAGAACAGAGAATAATAAACCTACTACAACAATTACTCAAAATGGAATTTTACCAAACTCCAAACTTGTTATTCCTGATAAGAAAAAGAAAAATATTTCTGATCCAAAAATACCTAAAACACTAGTTAATAACCCATAATAAAAAAGTGAATATAAAAATGATACTCCATACCCTGCTTTTACACCATAAATTTTATAAGCTCAACTAGATAAACCTGTTAATTTAGTTTTTCTGAAACTTCCTATTTCAGAAAAACTAAGAGCTGCACCAAGTGAAATAACTCCACCAATAATTCAACTCAATAATCAAGCTAATCCATTATTTCCGGTTGCTTTAGCTACTGATGCGTTTTTGAAGAATATTCCTATTCCCACAACAGAACCAATAAGCAACATCAATGAAACAAATAAGCCAATTTTTCTTACTGATTTTTCTTGCATAAAATCTCCTTATTATTTTTTATTATATAAAAGAGAAAAACTCCTACTTTTTTAAAAGTAAGAGTTTGTTTTATTCATTATTTTTAAAATAATTTTATTCTCTTACTTAAAAAAGGTATGAAAAAAAGCAATTGCATAAATTTCAATTGAGTTATTTCAGAACATAATAATTGAACTTGATTTGCTCATTTTCATACCCTTCCTAAGTTTATATAACAAATTTATTATATATTATTTTTGACTTTTTTATAAAAATATTATTTTGCTTTATATTTAGACACGATTTGAGCTAATTTTATCGATCAATGATTTAAGCCACCTTTAGTTTTTATTATATTATGCTCTTCTTTTAAAATTTCCACTATTTCATTTAAATGTAAATACGGGAATTTTACTCTTATTTCAAAAAAAATCACTTGATCATCAGTGAGTTGATCTACCAAATTATTTTCTTTTAAAAATAAATAATTTTTTATATCTCTTTGAGAAGCATTTACAAGTCTTTGTTGATTATGAAAGTCTAAATTAGCAAGTCTATTTGCGTTATTTTCAATATCTCTTTCATTTTTCAAATTGAAAAATTTTAAAAAACTAGTGTTTGCTCTAATTGCACTTAAAAAGTCCAAAATATTATTTACTTTCTTTTCATAAATAAAAAATTTATTTTTTCTTTTTTTAGAAATAAAATTAAATTCATAGTTATTTAATTTTTCAATCATTAAATTACCTATTTTCTCTTCAAAATAACTTATTTCAAGATGATAAGAAGTAGAATCTATGCCAGAAATAGTACCACCACCCAAAAATGTTCCTGCAAAAAAGAAAGCTGGTTCATTAATAACTAATTCTAAATCAATATCTTTTTTTAAAATGATTATTCAGTTTTTATTTTTAATTGAACGATAAAATTTAATCTTAAATTTATCTAATTTTTCCTTTATTTTCATAGAAATATCTGCTCTATTAATTTTTATAACAACTTCTAAATCATTATTATTAAATTGACAATTTGTAAAGATTAAACCTTTTAAGAAGCTTTTAAATTGCTTTTCTTTCATCTTGTTTTCAATTAATTCCATTTTTATTTCATGAGTAAATGACATAAAACCTCCTTTATATCTATAAAAAAGCAAAAAAAAAGCAGCAACTCCCTATTTTCCCATCTCTGGTATCTTCGGCGTAAAAGGTCTTAACTACTGAGTTCGGAATGGTATCAGGTGATCCCCTTTGCTATGGTCGCTTGTATATATATTACCACAATTTTAAAAATAGTCAATAATTTTTTTATTTTTTTTACTTGTATAAGCAAACTATTTGTTTAAATCTGGTTTTCCTTGTTTAATAAATTTAAATAGATTTTCTCTTCATTTAATATTGTGCTTGTTAGCTTCAGTATTATAATAAATCATTTTCATTAAATCGTTGTTATGAATTGATTTTGCTGAATCACCAAAAAATGATGAATATCTATTGCCAAATATTGAAGTTATTAATGATTGTTGCTCTTTTGATTTTCCTGCTAAGGAATTATATATGCTTTTTTCTATATTGAATGGTGAAAAAGAATAGTAAATAATACCGCGGACAGAACTTTCTCTTGCATAAGTTTCATATGCATATCATAAAATTAATCCTGAAAATCTATATAGAAATTTTCTATATGGATTGTCCAATTCATTAACATTTGGATGAGTCTTTTTAAACTCTTTATATTTTTCAAATGCTTTTGTTGAAATTAAAGTAATTTTTGAAACTAAAGAATCACCGCTTAATTTAGTAATATCACTTATACTTAAACTTGTTCTTTTTTTTGTGTCAGGATCATTATTTATATTATTTAAATAATAAAAGAATAGATTCTTTTCTTTTGTTAAGTTTTCGGTGTTGCTAAATGGAGAATTTTCTATTATTACATTGAAAAAGTTAACAAAATTTTCTATTGAAATATCGCCAGTTTCTATTAATTTAAAAAAATCTGCTAATTTAGTTAAATCACCAGTTAGTGAATTGAAATCCAAAATACTAATTACTTTTTCAAAAGAAAAGTTATTAAAACTCAACTCTCCTTTAACAAAAGAATCTATTAATTTATCAATATTTTGTAAAACTAAATCAATTTTATCGACAGAACCTATTAAATCAGTTATAAAAGGTAAAATATTTTCCTTGTTTTCTTGAGGATTTTCTAAATTTAGTTTTTGTTCTATAGTATTAGATATAACATTTAAAATGGTTTCATTGTTTTTTAAGGATTTAATAAAATTTATTAAATTGGTTTTGAATTCTTCTTTATGGTTTTCTAAATAAACTACAAATAAAGAATTAAAATCATTAATTGAATCATAATGATTTTCATTTATAATAAAATCATTTAATATATCTGAAATTACTTTAATAAAGGATTTTTCCTTTGTTAAAGTTAAAATTGTTGCTTTATTTTCTTTTAAATTTACTAAGTTTAACTTGTCCAGATTTTCTAAAATAAAGGTTGTTGCAAAATTAGTTAATGCAGTTAATTTATTCTTATTTTTTATAGCAAAATCAGATTTTAAAAATTGTTTTAAAATTCTTAAAATAAATTTTTGATCTTTAAATATTGTTTTTAATTCTTCTAATAACAATTTAGAAGTTATTATTTGTGTACCTTCTATGCCATTTAAATCTAAATCATTTTCATCAAAATATTTTTGTAGTTTTAAAATTACAACATCTATAAAATCGGTTCTTAAAAACTCTTCCATTAATTTAAATATAAATGTTTTATTTTCTTCTGTTTTTTCATTAAAAAGTTCTACAATTTCATCATTTATTCCGTATTTTTCCTTTATTTTAGAAATAAACGAATTTATTATTTGATTAGTTAAATGGTGATTTGCATTAATTCAATTTAAGACTATTCTTTTCATTGAAAAGAGTTTGCTTTTTTCTTTATTTAATTCTGTTTGATAATTTGATTTTTCTAAAATCTCATCATTAAATAGTTTGGAATTTGAAATTATTTTAACTATCTCTTCGTTATTTTTTGAAAAATCAAAAATTTTATGAAAAGCATTTTTATCTTTATCTATATAGTTTTCATCTCAATTCTTAACTAAACTATAGTTTTTATCTATGTCATTTAGAGATAATTTTAAAATAATATCTTGAGCCATTTTTTTATATCCTAATTCTGTTGGATGAATATCAAAAATAGATTTTGCTCATTTATCATTATTAGATTTTCAATCATCTTCATCAAAAGTTTCAATATAATTAATTTTAGTTTCAATTGCTACTTTTTTAGAGACTGCATTAATGGAATCTAAAATTTGGTTACTTAAATTAACTTTTTCCTGTGCTATTGAACTAAAAAAATGATCAATTATATTTAATAGTCTCAATAAAGGCATTGGATAACCAACAAGTACAATTTCTGTTTTACTGTTTATTTCCTTTATTTTAGAGACTAATTTATTTAAATTTACATAATTTTCTTTAGAAATTCTTTCTAAATCTTGTTTTAAATTAAAAATTGCTTCTTTTTGAGTTTCTTTATTAAATAACTTTTCTAAGTTATTAAAATTTAAAGAACCAAATAAATCATTAGCCCCTAAACTTATTGTTATAAGATTAGATTCCTTTATTTTATTTTTTAAATTTTCTAAATTTTCTTTTTGAAAATCACCAAAAGCCTCTTTTATTCTATGTCTAAATGGATTTAGAGAGTCATCATCTCAAGATAAAAGAAATTGAAAATAACCTTTTTCTGCTTTAAGATTATAGTTTGCATTAGGTGCATCTAGTAAATATAATCAATCTACTATTCTTGTACCTGATAAAGCATAGTTATTAAACTGGTGTATTGCATTTGGTTTTAATTTGTTTATATAATTTGCTAAAAAAGCAGGAAAACTTAATCCTTCAATTTGATTATTTTTTAAATCTCCTGCAATTTCAAAACCGTATTCACTATTGAAACCGGCACTAATGGAATCTCCAATAGCTAAATAATTAATATTGTCTTTTAATAAATCTTTTTGATCATTATTAGTAATCTTAGTTTTTTGTGAGTTATTACTATTATCAGATTTATTTAAGTTTTGTTGAACATATAAAACGCTCGGTATTGTTATAACTGCTACAGATAATGTCAACCCTGCAGAAGCTCCTAATATGATTTTTGTTTTCTTTTTCATATTACCTCCTTGAGTTGCAAAAATAATACCATAAGAAAAAAATAAAATTAAAAAAATAAAGAAAATGTATAAAAATCTTATACATTTTTATCTATAAATAGCTTTAATTGAATTTTTTTAACTTTATTGCGTTTCTGTAATTTTTTGCAGTTTTGTCTACTTTTTCCTGTATTTTAGAAAGAAAAAGAAATAAGTGTTCACTTACATTTATTTGATTATCTTTATAATCTACTAAGTATTTTGTTCTATGATGTTCATCTTTTTTAAGACCAAAAACTTGTATAGATAAAGAGTTTTTAAATAGAATTTTATCTATTGCTGAAATTTGATTTTGGAAACCATCAACTAAAATTAAATCTAGTTCTAAATGAGAAAATTTTTCTAAATATTTTTGAAAACCTTGTTTCATAAAATCGACATCAGAGTTTGATTTACTATTTTTATGAACATAGAAAAAGTTTAGATCTTCAATGTTTTCAGTCTTATTATAATAAAGAATAGAAGTGACTGGAACTTTATCTAATTCAAAAGAATTATCAATAATAATAAAATTTTCTAATTTTTGTAATTGTAATTTCTCTTTTAATTCTAAAATAATAAAATCTTGATTTTGATTTTTAATTTCATCGATTTTAGATATTCTATTTTTATTGTGAGATTCTGCATTTTCACAAGCTAATTTAAATTGTCCTTTTTTTGCTATTTGGATTTTTTTATCCAAATTAATTAAATTAAAATCTATATTTGAAAAATTAGCACCTAAAACTATTTTTTTAGGAATTATATTTTCTTTATAATACTCATTAATAAAATTTGCTATAAAAAGGTTTTTATCTGTATTTTTGTCAAATTTATCATCTATAATGCTTAACAAAGATCCTGCACGATAAATAAAAATTGTAGTAAAAAAGAATTTTTCAGTTTCTTGAATATCAAAAATATCAACATCGTATTCGATATTTAATTCTATAGTCTGTTTCTCATTAAGATTTTTCTCTAATTTATCTATAAATTTTTTAATTTCTAAAGCTAATTCTAACTTTACATCATCAAACTTATAAATTTCATATTTCTCTTTTAATTCCTTTATAAAAAAGGACATTTTGTTTGATAATAACTTTTTTATTTGAAAAAAAGTAGAGTTTAGAGATTCTTCATTTCATTGATCTTCTTTTATTTTAAGTCCATCTTTATATAAAAACATTTTTTCAATTAGATTTTGAATTTCTCTAAAACCGTAACTAGGTGGAAGTGGTCCAAAGTGATATAAATTCTTTCCTTCTTTAAAGTTATTTTCTCTTAAAATAGAGATTTTTTTATCTTTTTTAACTACTAAATAAGGATATTTTTTATTATTTTTTAAAAGAATATTATATTTTGGTTTTTTTTCATTAATTAATCTGGTTTCTAAAATTAAAGAATCTTTTTCGCTATTAGTTTCAATGATTTCAAAATCCCTGATTTCTTCTACCATTTTATAAGTATAACGAGAATTGATGCTACCTTTAAAGTATTGCATCATTCTGTTTCTCAAATTCTTAGCTTTACCTATATATATGATTTCATTTTTTTCATTTTTTCAAAAATAAACTCCAGGTTTAGTTGTAACTTTTTTTACTTTTGTTAACACTTTTCTCCTTTACAATCAAGGTTCAAAAACAATAAATGCAGTTATTATAGAAATTAAAATTAATAAAAATACGGGTTTTTTCTTTATATTTCACACTATAGAAATAATTATAAAAAATATAGAATAAATTATTAATGCTATAAACCTTCATCCACTAAAAAACGAACTTTTTTCTGTTGATTTTACACCAAAATATCTTAAATTAGTATCATTAAAATAAATATTTGGAAATGTAATGCTTATAAATAATTGAATAGCAAGAGCAAATAAAATTCCTGCTAAAACTGGATTTAAATATTTTATAACTTTAGATAAATATTTATTTTTTTCTGTATTTTTTATTAATTTTACAGATAAAATCATTAAAAATATAGAAGGAAGACAAAAAATTAAATATGTAAAAAAACTTATTATTCATCCTCATCATTGTCCGTTTGAAACTAAAATACCAGTAAATGCTGCAAATTTGGTAGAAACTACACCGGGAGTAGAATTAGAAATGGTTATAACTGTATCAATTTGATCTTTTGTAATTTCTAGATTGAATGTATTTGATAAAAAATTTCAAAAATTTTCAAAAATAGGTATGAAAACTTGACCACCACCAAAAACAATTAAACCTATTATTAGTACTCCTAAAAAACAAGCTAAAATAGCTAAAATCATTATTTTTTCCCCTTTTTAACTCTAATAAATTCAACTATAAATACTATAAAAATAACTAATACTAAAGGAATTGCTGGTATATTAAAAGGACTTGGAGCAAACAAACAAAATGATAATGTTAGTATAAAAAGTGGAATTCAAATTGGTAAGCTTAATGTTTTAAAACTTGTTTTTAAATATCTATAAGCAAATGCTATTATTGTTCCAATTAATACAGGAATAACTGCTGCATTAATTACATATAAGTATTTATTAGGTAAAAATGTTGTTAAAAAATAAAGAAGCATTGCCATAATAACGTGTGGCATTATTGCTAAAAGTGTAACTATCATTCCTTTTATTTTACCTAGTTTTACTATGGAAATATAAGATAACATTTCTATAACCGCTGGCCCAGGAATTAAATTAACAGCAACAATTCCATCATTAAATTCTTTTTCAGTTATTCATCCATATTGATCAACTGCATATTTTTTTATTATTGGCATTAGTGCATTTCCGCCACCAAAACCAATAAAAGTACATTTAATAATAAATAAAAAAACTTTTCAAAATTCCTTACTTTTCATAACATAAATTTTACATTTTTTTAAATCTCTGCTATATTTTTTTTAAAAAAAATACTTTTATAAAGGATTTATAGGTATAAAAGGATTTTTTACAAAAATTTCAAAATAAAAGCATAGTATAAAACTATGCTAAAATTGCGTTTATTTTTCCTTCAAATTTAGAAACAGATTCTATTTTTATATTTACAAAATCACCAACTTTATATGTTATTTTTTGATTAGATAAAAATAACTCATTTTCATCAACTTCAAATCCTTCCCCAGGTAAAGCGGAAACGTGAACTAATGCACTTGCTCCAGTTTCTAATTCAACAAAAAAACCAAATTTTTTAACTGAAACTATTTGTGCTTTAAATTCTTTATTATTGATTTTGTCTTCATAAAATTCTGCCATTTTTATTCCAAGAACTTCTCTTTCTAAAGAAATAGCGCTTTGTTCACTTAAAGAATTTTTTAAAGAAATTTCTTGTAATTCATTTTTGTATGCTTCGATTTTTTCTGTATTTTTTAAAAATACTAGTTCTCTAAGTAATCTATGAACTATCAAATCTGGGTATCTACGAATAGGACTTGTGAAGTGTGTATAATATTCTGAAGCAAGTCCGAAATGACCAACATTTTTTTCTGAATAAATTGCTTTTTGCATAGTTCTTAATAAATTAATTTTTATAAAGTTATCAAAATTAATTTTTTTAATTTTTTCCATTGCTTTGGCAAATTCCTTCGGTTCTTCTGTTAAAGGAATAGTTACATTTATATTTAATAGTTTTAAAACATGGTTAAAAGCATTTATTTTTTCAACATCTGGTGCTGGATGGATTCTATAAATAAAAGGAAAATTCTTTTTAGTCATAAATTCTGCAACATTTTCGTTAGCTCTTACCATGAAATCTTCTATCATGTTTTCACTTTCATTTCTTTCTCTAACTACTATATCAACAGTTTTTCCATTTTTATCTAAAACTACTTTTGATTCTTCGAATTCAAAATCTATAAATCCTTGTTTTACCTTATATTTTCGAATAATTTCTGTTAAATTTTTAGCATTAGTTAATAACTCAGAAATGTTTTTATCAAATTCTTTGTTTTTATTATAAAAATCATTAACTTCTTTGTATGTTAGTCTTTTGTAAGAGTTAATTATGGATGGATAAAATTTCATTCATACATTATTTCCTTTGGAATCAATTTCACATTCCATTGTAATAGTGAATCTATCAACATTAGGATTTAAAGAACAAATACCGTTAGAAAGTTCAAAAGGCAACATTGGAATAACTCTGTCTGCTAAATAAATAGATGTTCCTCTTTTTCTTGCTTCTAAATCTATTGTTTCATTTTCTTTAACATAATAACTTACATCAGCTATATGAACTCCTAAAATATAGTTTCCATTTTCAAGTTTTTTTACACTAATAGCATCATCAAAATCTTTAGTATCATCACCATCAATTGTCACTATTATTTCTTTTCTTAAATCAATTCTGTCACTTATATCTTCATTATCAATTGTTTGTGGTAAAAATTTAGCAGCTAATAAAACATCTTCAGGAAAAATATGTGGTAGTTCGCTTTTTTCTATACTTAACTCAATATCTTGAAAAGGTTTATTTAAATCACCATAGTTTTTAATCAAGTCAATAACTAAATTATTACCTTGTATATCTACTATTTTTACTTTTACTAAATCATTTTCACTAAAAGCGTATTTATTTTTTCATCTAAATCTTGCTTTTAAACGTGGATCTAAAGAAATAAAATCAAAAAAGGAACCATTTTTTTTAATGTAACCATAGTGAAAACTTTTTGATCTTTCAACCACTTTGTTAATTGCACATCATATTTCCCCATCTTTTTCTTCAAAACATGTTGCTTCAACCAAATCCTTGTCCAAAGAGTTGCAAGTATAAACTTTTGGAACAAAGAAATCTTCGGTTTCTGAAACTTTTATAAAGCCAAAACCTTTTGAATTTAAAGAAAATTCTCCTACAATTTTTTTAAATTCATGTTTATAAGAGTATTTTTGATCCTTACAAAACAAATGATTATTTTGCACTGATTTATTTAAAAAAATAGAAAATTCCTTATTTAATTTTCTATCTATTTGCATTTTTTTTACTAATTCTAAAAAAGTTAAAGATTTATTTGTTACTAATGATTGTATTGCTTTTAAATTAAATGTTTTCATTTTTAAAACAACCTAATGACTAAAGAAACTAAAAATAAAACAAAACCCATTGAAAACATTGTTCATTTTAGTACTTTTTTAAGTCCTCTTTCTTTTGAAACTTTAAATAAATCTAAATCTGAAGAACCAACAAGTGCTCCTGAAAAACCATTAGAGTTAGGAGACATTAAAAGAGAAACTATCATTATAACTAATGAAATTATTACTAAAATTACTGTTAATGCTATTTTCATATTTCTCCTTTTCTTTTAATTTATTATAAATTATAAACAATTTATGTTATAAAACTATTAAAAAGTTTAAAAAACTATTTTTAATTAAGAAGAATTTATGAATTTCTCTATTAAAAGCAACTGTTACAAAAATTTTTTTGTTTTTTAGTTAATATTTTTTTGTTACTTTATTAGTATTTATTAAATATTAAAAGGATTAAATCAAATATTCGCTATTTCTATTCATAAAACAATATAGAAATGTAAGCTTCAATGATTTCTTTTGTTCTTTTTTCTCTTTGATTTAATAATTCTAAAAATTCATCTTTACTTGAAATTTTATCAATGTCTAAATTATCTAATTTTGAAATTTGAATTTTATTATTAGTTCATTTTATAGAATTTGATGTTTTCATTTGTTCAAAATCAAGTAGATAAAAATCTGTATTTTGAAAACCTTCAATAGTTTTGTTTTCAATGTTGCTTTCTTTATAGTTTTTCGTTGTTTTATTACTAAATTTAGAGTTATCTTTTCCTAACAATAAAAACCCATTACCAATTAAATTAGTTATTCTCTCTATTTGTTCTCTGTTTATTCCTAATTCAAGTAAGTTTTTCAATGTACTTTGATCTAATTTTTGTGGAAAATTATGTTCATATGTATAAGGAATAAAATCGATACTTTGATATTTTTCTTCTTGTGATTTAAAACCTGTAAAACTCTTTGGAGTTTTTGAATTTTGTAAGCTGTAAATAACTTTTGCAATAATGTTTTTGTATAGTTTGTTATCGCTTTTACTATTTTGTTTTTCATATAAATATTTTCATAATTCATTGATTTTTTCAACAAGTGATAATTTTGTTAAATCAACTATTATTCTTTCTAAAAGTTCATAAAGTTTTGATTCATTTATTAAATTAAAATCTGAATTTAATAAATCATTTTTACAAATTAATTTTATGGAACTAGAAAGCGATTGTCCAGCAAATCTTATTTCTCATAAAGCTGAAAATTTTTCTATTTCAGCTAAATATTTACTAAAAATAACCATTTTTTCTGTATTTTCTTCATTTTCAAATAATTGCAAGTTATATGCTAATGATCAAATTAATTGAGTAAAAATAGTTTTAGAACCAGAATTAGAAATATTATTAATTTGAAAATTAACTTGTTTGTAGTCATAAATTTTTTGCTCATACTCTGTTAAAATGGCATTAAAATTATTTAAATATTTATTATTTTCTTTAATTTCACTATCACTTAATAAAGTAGAGAATTTATTAAAATGTCCAGTAGAACAATATTCAAATTCAATTATATCTTTTCATAGTAATTCCAATTTATCTTCAAATTCAAAATTACTATTATAATATTCAAATAAATTTTCAAATTTATTATAACAATTTGCTATTTCGTCATAAAATTTTTTGTTTGTTCTTTCCAATTCTTCAAATAATCTATATTTTATAAAAACTGCATCTAAAAAATTTGAAATTTTTTTGAGATCTTCATTTCAAACG
This sequence comes from Mycoplasma sp. AC157, assembly GCF_054343415.1. Lineage (NCBI taxonomy): Bacteria > Bacillati > Mycoplasmatota > Mollicutes > Mycoplasmatales > Mycoplasmataceae > Mycoplasma > Mycoplasma sp. AC157. The sequence goes on from NZ_JBTGVE010000023.1 coordinate 13,847, forward strand.
TTTTTCTGTTTTCGTCTAAAATAAATATTAACAGTTAAATTATATAATTTTATCTTATTCTCTTTTTCATCACGATATATATCAAAAACTTTATTTCTTAGTAAATCAAGCACTCCTAATTTTTTGCTATATTGATTTAAATTTTGAAAAATTTTAGTTACAAAATCATCATCCATAACTTTTATATATGTAGTAATTAAGAATGTTTTATTTAAAATATAATCAATGAAATCTAAAAGAAAATCCTCGTCTTTTTTATCAAATTTCTTAACAATAAGGTTTATTATTTCAAAAGAGTTTTCGTAAAATCTATCCTTTTGTAATTGAGCATCTTTTTTTATAGAATTAAAAATATTTTGCAGACTTAAATAATTACTATCATCTTTTGCAAACTCAGTAATCATTTCTTTTATTTTAGGAATTAAGTGTATTAATTTTTCTTGAGCATTTTCAAAAAATTTATTTTTAGAAAATTTATATAATAAAATAATAATTATTATTAAAGACACCATTCTTTGTTGACCATCTACAATAGAGTTTGTTGTTGCATTTTGAACAATAATTATATTATTTAGAAAACTGAAATCATTTTTTCTTTGCTTAGTATTAATAAAATCATTATAAATAGATTCAAAAAGTCCAATTATAATATTAGAATCTCAAGAATAAGTTCTTTGATATAAAGGTAAAATATATTTTAATTCTTGCGAAGTAAAAATATCTTTAACACTTGTTTTAATGACTTCAAATTCACTTTTGGTTGAATAATTAGAAATTTTTTTAATTGCTTCATCTAAAGAGTTGTCTTCATATCTTACAATATTTTTTTCATAATTATCTATAACTTCATATAAAATAGATAAATAATCTTCTATCCCCGTTATGTTTTTTATGTCAGAAATTATTTTTTCCATATCATCATTATCGATTTCTTTATATAAAAATTCTAATACAAAGTCTTCATAAAATCGTTTTTCATTACCAACTTTTACTAAAGTGTTAAATATGCCTTTAAGTCTATCGTTAAATAATGTTTCATCTGAAACTACTAAAACATTTCATCAAAATTTTGTTTCAATAGAAGAATTCGAAATTTCCTTTTCTTCCTTAATGTCTCTTAATTTATCTATATGTAATTACAGATATAAAATGTCACTTTTTATAAATATGTGTTAATTTAATGA
>NZ_JBTGVE010000024.1:0-14487 GCF_054343415.1 Mycoplasma sp. AC157
ATAAAATACAAATAGGTTATAAAAACACTGGTGCACTTTATATTTCATTTAAGGACACAAACAAACTTGTTTGTGTTTTTTTACTAAATTCTTTATTTTTCCTTTATTAATCATAAAAAATATATAAATATTCATTATAAAAATGCACCAAAAAGTATATATTATTTGGTGCAAAAATGTAAGATTGTGATATAATAATTTTGTATAAATTCACCAAAAAGTTTATGTTATTTAGTGCAAAATAAAGAAATAAAGGAAAAATATGATAAGTAAACAAATAGAAGAAATAATGTATAAAAATAGGGGACAAATATTTACTGTTTCTGATTTTCTAAATTTAGCTTCTGTAAATACAATAAAATCTGCTTTGTTACGATTAAAAAACAAAGGTAAAATTCAACACTTAATGAGAGGTTTTTTTGTTTATCCAAATTATATAAGACTATTAGATGAATATTCTTTGCCTTCTCCTATAGAACTGGCAGAAAAAATTGCAAAAAAGTATGATTTTATTTTAACTCCTACAGGAAATACTGCATTGAATATGACAGGTATTTCAACTCAAGTACCAAATGTTTGTTTATTTTTAACAAATTGAAACTATAAAAAATACAAATATAAAAATTGAGATATTGTTTTCAAAAAAACAAGCAATAATTTAATTAATGGTTTTAATTTATATCAAAATTTAATTATACAAAGTATAAAAACACTAGGACCTAATATAAGTGAAGAAAATATAGAAATATTAAAAAATTTTAAAAACAAGAATAAAGTACATTTTACAGATAAAATTAAAAAATTACCAAATTGGATTTTTAATATTATTCAAAAAATTTAAGGACTACTATGAAACATTTACAACAAATTACAAAACTAATTAATAAATATAATGGATTAATTAGTGCAAAAATTTTAAAAGATAATAATATTCCTACTTGATACCTTTATTATTTGTACAAAAAAAATAAATTAGAAAAACACAAAATAAAAGGTTTTTACGTGCATTGTGATTATTTTAACTTAGACGAAGAATTTACTTTTCAATCCAAACACAAAAATGTTATTGTTAGTCATTTAAATGCTTTATATTACTGAAATTTAACAGACCATCATATTTGACTTAATCATTTTACCACTTCAAACAAAAGTATTAAATCTGAATACAAAATTTACAATGTAAATAAAAAACTCTTAAATTTAGGTGTTGTTACAATAAAAAATCAGTGAGGATTACCTATAAAAATTTACAATATGGAAAGGACTTTAATAGATATTTATAAAGATAGAAAAAATATGATTAGAGAAATATATTTAAAAGCATGAAAAACTTATCTATTAGAACCTATCCACCCTACTAATATAAAACGATTATTATATTATGCTAAAAAATTCAAAGTTCAATATGAAATTAAAGCAATATTAAATTATTTAGGTGTTTGAGAGAAAATGAGAGAATTAGCGAATTTAAAATAAAAATAAGAAAGTAAATATGAGTAATAAATTAATAAAAAATTATAGTGATTCTGTAAAAAATAAAGTGAAACATATCAATAATAAATATAAATTACCTCCAAATACAGCATTAAACACCTTTTTTATGTTAGAGTTTTTAAAATTAGTAGCGGAATCTAAATATAATAAAGAATTTGTAGTTAAAGGAGGGATGCTATTATTAAACCAATTAGGGTTAGATAAGAGATGAACTAAAGATATTGATTTTTTAAGTTTAAATAGTGATATAAATTTAGTTGAAAGCAAAATCAAAGAAATAATAAGAAACAATTCACAAATTAAATTCCAAGTGTTACCAAAAACAGAAAATATTAGAGAACAAGAATTATATGGTGGCATTAGAATATACCTTAAAGCATCTTTAAATAAAATAGAAACATTTTTTCATATTGATATTACAATTAAAGACGTTATTTATCCTGAAATTGTTAATAATGTTTATAACACATTAGAAAAACAACCTTTTAAATTACAAGAATTTCCTTTAGAAACTGTTTTTGCTGAAAAATTACACTCTTTATATGAATTAGGAGTGAATACATCTAGGTTTAAAGATTTCTTCGATTTTAATTTTTTAATAAATAATGTAGAAATAAATAGTTTAAAGCAAGTAATTAATTTAGTTTTTAACCATCGTAAAACCATTTTTAATATAAATACTATGATTAATACAATTCTTAAAGTTAAAAATTCAAATAATATACAAAAATTATGAGATATTTATAAAATTAATATTAAAAGAGATTTAAAATTAGAAGAGATACTAAATAAATTACAAGAATTACTACAAAGGATTTTCAATGAATAATAGTAAAGAATTAGAGTTTATAAAAAAATATAAATATTATCGTAATAAAAAACAATTAGATAGTAGTGAATTTAGTAATTATTTATATGAGTTTTTTAAAAATAATACTTTAGATTTGTTTGAATTAGAAATTATATTAAAAAATCAAGTAAAAATATTTTTAGAAATACAAGATTTATGTGGATTCACATCAGTTAGAATATAAATAAATTTTTATTCAGGTAGTGTAGGAAGTGTAAGAAATTTTTGTTTTTTTACTAAATTCTTTATTTTCCTGTGTTTTATAGTTGAAAATTAAATATTAACCTATTTTGCCTTATTTAAATCCAACATTTATTATTTATTATGATTGTATTTTACGGGATTATAATAGTTAGTCGATTTAGCAAGTTAAATTTATCTATATGATTTTGAATGTTTCAAGTAGTAATGATAACTTTATATTATTTATGAGATTGAACGTTAATTAGAAGAAAAGAAAATTCGCTATATAATAACTTATATTCACAATACGCACCTATTATTTCTAATTATTTAACTCAAACTTACACCACAACAATTAATAACACTGATAATAGTGATAACATTTCTAAAATAATTAATATTGATATGAGTCAAAACTATTTATCCCAAGGTTCTAATCAAAATAAATTAATTAACAATCAAGGAACTAAAAAAATTGAAAGTAAAAATAATGATGTTTCGTTAGATAAAATAGATGATTTATTAGAAGATAAAAGATTAAATAGGTTAGTGGAAGATAAAGGATTGAATAGGTTAGTAGAAAATAACGCAGTAAGTCCAAAAGAAATAGAGAACCAAAAATTAAGTTATTTTAATGAAGACAGTGATATATTTTAGATAATTTGGATAATAGTGATATATTTTAGATAATTTGGAATAACAGTGATATATTTTAGATGCCTGGCATCTATTTTTTTATTAATTTTAAAGATGCACAAAAATATAGTTAAAATCGACAGAAATTCTTCGGTGTAAATTTACAGCATACACTACATTATTGTTGATTATATCGAATTTCTAGCTGTTACAGAGCATATTTTAATTAATGCGTAGTGTCAGTAGGTTTAAATATTGTAATTTATATGCTATTTTATTTTATTTCGATGGTATTTTTTTATTTTTTACAACAGCAAATGTAATAATTTATTACAAATACACCACTAATAGAATAAATATATAAATTAAGTGCGAAAAATAATAAAAATTATTAAATAATGTGTGAAAATTAATAACTGAAGCAAACACACACAATTCAGAGAACCACTACGCTATTAATTTAGTGTTTTTTTTATTATCCAAGTTGCGTTTATTATTAATTTATATTTAAAACTGAAAAATAGTATAAAAAATACACCATAAAGTAATATTACGATGTGCTTAACCATAATAAATACCTAAAAGCACTAAACATATAATATAAAATGGTGTTATAAATTATTATATGTTTCAGTTTTTTTATTTAATAATTCTAACGCAACAATATTTTAATTAATTTCACTAAACGCACAGATAGGTTTTAGTATCGATTGTGGTGCTAATTTTATAATGTTTATCTATTGTAATTTACTGATAAAATACCTATAAATACTAATATTATAAATTCCAAAATAACTATCTATATGAAACCTACTCTGTAACGCTGACACTATGTGTCAATTAAAACCTACTCTGTAACGCCCATAGATTGCGTATTTTAAACGGTTTTGCTTTGGGAGTGTAAAATATACCAGATAATAATTTCTGTTGAAAATAACGGTGTTTTTGTGAATGCGTAGCATTGTGTTTCTGTGAGTTTTATAATTTTTAAACAATTCATAATATTTTAAGATTATAAGACAATAGGTTTTAGTGGTAGTTTTAGTGGTAGTATTTTCTATTATCTCCTAATTAAAGTAATAAAAAAATACCCGATTAAAGGTATCTATAAATTTGGTAATTTTTGTATCTATAATTCTGGTAATTCTCCCCCGAAACGAAGTTTATGTCAATAATCATATTGTTCTCTAACTTGTTCTCCATATGGTTTTAATCTATTTAATATTGTTTCATCAGTTGTTTTCTCTATTGTATTTTCAATTAATTCAGTATCTATCCAATTTCATATATTAAATATGGTTTTATCTATTAGTTCTAAATCTGTTTTTGCACGCTTTGAAACGTATAAGGCAACTGTATGTTCTTCATCTTTAACTGGTTTAATAACTCTTTCATCAGTTCTTGGATTACTAGTATAGTCTTTAAATAAAATTAACAAATTATCCATATGTTGTTGATTAAAGTCTTCTCAATTTTGTGGTAATACTTTTTTTTCTTGTAATCATTCAATTATTTTGTGATAAACCCCAGAATCCATATCTTCACAATTATTTTCGTCACCATTTATTCTTCATTCTAAATGCATTGTTTCTCCTTTTGTTATTTATTTTTACGATTTTTTTTTATTTTTTAGACTTATGAATTAGTAGTTATTTTTTTTTATCTTTAAAATTATCTCTTACTCATTGTTTTAAATCATAATTATTTTTGTTAGATTTATTTATTTCTAATGATTGTTTTGTTTTTTCTTTGCTTAATGAGTTGTTTAAATAATTTATCCCTAAATCATAGTTTGGTTTTTTATCAGTATTGTTTTTAACTACTTTTTTTGGTTTAGTTGTTTTTAGTGATTTATTTTTATCTTCATCTAATTTAATTTTATCAGTTTTAGTAGTTTTAACTTTTTTACTATCGCTATTATTAATTTTATTGTCTATTTTAGTTTTATCTATTTTATCATCTTTAATTTTACTTGTATTATTAGATTTTTTACTATTTTTTGGTTTTTTAATTTTATCATCTAATTCTGATTTTTCTTTAATATTTTTATCTACAACTGTTTCAATATTGTTATTAAATATATTATTGTTTTGTTCTGATTTATTATCTATATTTTCAACAGTAACATCTTCTAATTTTTTAATATTGTTTGTAGTATTTATAGAATTTTCTTCTGTTGTATTGTCTAAATCAATTATTCAATCTGGTTTATTGTTCTCTATATTATCTACTTCTGGTTTATTTTGTTCTAATTTATTTTCTTCTGGTTTATTTTGTTGTCTTGTTTTAGGTATGTTTTCGAAGTTAATAATTAATGTTCCAAATTTATCGTCGTTAGATTTACCTGTTTTTTTAGTATTATTTACTTTATTTTCATTTAGTTCAGTAGTTTTATTATTATCTTGTTTTTTGTTTTCTTCTTTTTTATTATCTTTCACTACATCTTGTGGTTTTTCTTCAACTTTATTAGGTTCTGATTTGATTGTATTATCAGTATTGTTGTTGCTATTATCTTTTACTTTATCGATATTCTGTTTTTCAATATTATCTTTATTATCATTAATTTTTTCTACTTTATTAGTATCTGATAAATTATCGTTAGGTGTTGAATTGTTTGCTTTATTGATATCGTTTGTAATGGTATTGTTATTAGTATTATCTGTTTTATTGTTGTTTGTAACAGTATTAATTACATTGTTATTATTGATATTTTCTTTTTGAATATTAATATGTTCTTTATTAACAGTTTCTTTAATACTTTCTTTATTTGTAATAGTTTCAATTTTTTCTGTTGTATTAATTTTTTCAACTTTCACTTCTTTAACATCAGATTTAATTTCTTTAATAATAGTTTCTTTTTGAATTGTATTAGGTTGGATTGTATTATTAGGTTCTTTTGTTGTTTCTGTGAATTTAGCTGGTAAGGCATTTAGTTTATCAATTAAAGGTTTATTATCTGTTTTTAGATTATTTAATTGTAATTGGTTATTTGTTAATAATTTTTCATCGGTATTTTTAGTAACTATCCCTTTATCAAACTGCTCTTTAAATCTATCATAGATACCTTTGTCAGTATTTTGAAAATCATTATATTTTTCCCTAACTTTTGCTTTGATATTATCGCTAGACCATTTTTGTGATGCCTGTTGAAATATTTTATTAGTCTTAGCTTGTCTTTTTTCAGAGTATTTTTGTGATGTTACATAATCACCTTTACCTTGACGAACTTTTTTATCTTTAATCGCAGTTTCCCAGTTAGTTAATTTTTTATTAGATAATAGTTTTTTACCGATTTTTGACTGTCCAAAAGTACTATCTCTTATTTTCTCTGAATATTTTGAAACAACATTTGCTTTTTTCTCTAAATATTTCTGTCCAACCCCGGTTCCTAAAAATTTACCTTTTGCGTTTTTACCAAGAAATGCTCCAACACCACCGACTTTGGCAGCAAGTTTAACAGCACCACCAATAGCTTCTTTAATTTTTTCAAATGGTTGAGTTAATTCAGCATAAAATTCTACATCTCATCTAGCAGCTAAGTCATTACCCCATTTATTATATACTTCAATTGAAATTCCAAAAAATACTATTCCAATTAAAAATACAAATAAATTATTAATAGAAGAAGCAAAGTTTTGTCTAAATATAAATTGAATTGCTGAATCTTTAAATAATACAAATATTAATTGAAATAAAATAAACACTGTAAGATTTCCAACGTTAAATACTAAATTTTTTCAGTTAATTCATCATTGTTCAATATTTTCATAAACTGTATCTTTACGGGGATTATATGCTATTGATTCTACTATAATTGAAAAACTCTTAAATAATAATAATAATAATATTGTATTAGTAGCAAATGTAATTATATAATCAAACGCCCAAGTAAATAATGATTTTAAAATTACAACTACAAATACAAATTAAACAGAGCATAAATTTAAGACACTAATTTTATGCTCTGTTTAAATATATTCTTGTTAATTTTATAATTAAAATTATTTTGTTATTCGCTAAGATCGATACATTTAAGTAGTTCTATTAAAATTTCTCTCATTCATTCTTGATTAATGCTTGGATTTTTTTCTTTATAATCTTCAATATTTTTCTTTGTGTCCATTAATTTATAATGAATTCTATTTCTTATTCTATCGAAAGCTTCAGTTGGAATTACTGAATTTTTCATATCAAAAATTTTAAATTTATTTCCGTCAATTATAGTTTCTTTGTTAGTTAGTAATTCTTGCACTTTTATTAATCTTTCCTTTGTTAAATCTTGGATGTCACTAGGTAAAATTTTATATTCTTTTCATACTTCATCAAACTCTTCTGGTTTATAATATTTTACCCCATCCAAAGTTATTATTTCAATCCCATTTGCTGTTTTTTCTGAAATTTTTCTTTTACCTAAGTTTTTTCACTCAGGATGATCTATTTTAATCTTTTTAAGTTTTAAATAACTAATTAGAGATGTAGGAAAAATTATTAAAATCATTAAAATTCAAAATAATCATTCACCTCAGAGATTTAACATTCTTTGTAAATAAATTAATATTGGATTAACATTAGAAATCCTATCAAAATAATTCATATATAAAATAATCATACTTAAAGAAAAACTAAAAATCACTATATGAGTTATAATTCTAAAAATATAAAAAGGTTTTTTTAAAGTTTTATAACTAGTAAAAAAATATCATATTGAAAATATGAACATAGCCATTCATAAACTAATTGTTGCTTGGTTTTTCATAATAAAGAACCAACTTGTTCAAATATCCAAAAATTTAAAAAATAATAAAAACAAACATATAATAACTATATTTCTAAAAAAATTTATGCTTTTTTGAAAATCTCAAAAATCATCTTCTCAAGTTCTAACTTTTTTTTGTTTATTTTTTTTAAACATTTAATTTTCTTTCTTTAAAAATTAAGTAAACTAAGAATAAAAATGTAATAAATCATAAAAGTAAACCAGAACAAAAGAAAATAACTGAAATTAATGTAAAAATGATGAGAGTTAGTTGTAATTGTCATCCTATTATCATCAATAAATTATATATGATAATAATTATCATAAATAAGACACCAACTTTTTTATTTGAAATAATTCCAATTGATACAGGTGTTGAAAACGCAGATATTAAGAAAAATATAGCAACTAATGTCTTTATAAAAATTTCTAATCCTTTTGGAATTAGCACTTCTCTTGTAGATAAAGAAAAAAATATAGTTAACAAAACACATTGCAGAACCACTATTAACAAGTTTGCGTAATGAAATAACCTTTCTTTATTTTTTGTTTCCACTAGTTTCGCCTTTAACTATTTCCAATGCTGTTTCTTTTAAATTTGGAGAAACAACTAGAGTATTAGTGTTTTTTGATTTGATTAAATCAGATAACTTATCAATAGCTTTTCAAACTAATACTTCTTCTGAAATATTTGCAGATTTTATAATTTCAATATAGTCTCTTTCTGCTTCTGCTAATCTTTTTAATCTGTAATATTCATCTTCTGTTTCAAGTTTTTTAATTTTACTTTTTTCTTCTGCTGTGTTAATTTCTTTTAATGCTTTAACATCATCTTCGTCTAAATTAATATCATTATTTAAATTAACTATTTCTAAACCTGTATTAGATACAATTGATTCAATTTCTTTTAATAAATTAGATTTTAGTTGATTGTTTATACCTGATAATTCTTCTCAATTTTTGCTTCTTATAAAATCTGAAATAGAGTTTTTAACACCAATTTCTAATTTTTTCTTATGAGCTTCTTTTTGTCTATAAAATAATTCTGGTTCTAAAACCTTTCACATTAATACTAATTCAATATTTAATCTTTTGTTATCTTTGGTAAACAATTTGTTAATATCAAATCTCATTGGAGTTTCGTCTAAACCAAAAGTTGCTTTGCTTGCTCCTTCGTTTTCAAATAAAGAAGTTTTAATTTGTTCATCTTCTTCTCAGTAATATGTTCCAGGAGTTTTTAAAAATTGGGTAATGATTTTTGTATTTTTGTTTTCAATAACAGTAAACTCATTTTCAGCAAGATCGATTCTTCTTTTTTGTCTTTCTCTTTCTTGTCTTTCTTTTTCTTCTAAAAGCATTTTAGCTATTAAATTATCGATTTCTGTACTGAAAGTCTCTAAATCCTTAATTGTATTATTTTCAACTTGCATAGAATTAAGTTTTGCTAAATTATTTTCTTTATCAGGAGATTTTAGAGTTTCTATTTTAGTTTTTAATTCTGATTTTTTTCTTTCAAAAGCCGCTTTTTTTCTTTGTGCTTCTTTTTCTTTCTTTTTCTTTAAAAAGAATCAAACACCAGCACCTATTACGATAACTGCAACAATAACAGATATAATTATATATATCATTTTTTAAATATCCTTTCTTAATTTTTTATTTTTTTAACTTTAGTCACATAAAAGATTCCATGCTTTTCTCTTTGAATATTAACCATAGTACCTGCTTCAAGAAAACCTTGTCCTTGTGCTGCAAGGACTTTCTTTTCTTGCCCGCTAATTTTTATGCTTCCATATTTTGGATTTGGAATACTATTCTCTTCATCAGCATCTTGTAAAAGTATAAATTCTCCTGCTTGATAGTAAGGATTGTGATTTTTAAGTGCCAATTCAAAAGCTGATGAATTTGAAAATATTAATACTTTTTCTGAATTTGTATATGCTTCTTTTTCATATTCTTTTATTTTTAATTTAATAATTTCATTTCAACAAGTTTCAATTGTTTTTTCTGAAATTTCAACCAAAGAATAATCTTTTAATTTTTCTATTATCTTGGTTTTATAAATTTTAAAATCCAAAATTTCAGCTTGTTCTAAAGATTTGCTTCTTTTAACATTTTCTTTTGCATTATTGAAGAATTCAATTGCAATTTTTTCAACAATTTTTCTAATTAGATATTTTTTAAACATTACTTCTTTTTCATTAAAAGCAACATAAATTATATTTTCTAAAGAAAATGGATTGAATGTATAATTTTTAAATTTAGCATCAAAATTTAATCACTCATCTAAAGATTTGTCTTTTAATGTTGGATTTTTAAAACACTCTAATACAGATTCATTTCCTGCTAATTTATAAATTTCTTCTAAAGTATTGACATCGGAATTATAAAAATATTTTGGTTCAGATTTAGATTCTGATTTTACAGTAATAGGATGAACTAAATTTGAAATAGTTTGATATTGTTTATAATCATATTCATAGGAAAGAGAAAATTCATTAATTTTATTTGTTTTCTTATTTTTATAACCTTCTAAATGTCATTTTCAAGTTCACTCTTCACTCATATCAACTTCATCTAATTTTCCTGATGTTAAAACATTTTCTCAACTTTCTTCAAAATATGTATAACCTTTCAATAAATAAAATAATTTAGAAATAATTGATTTTTTATTATTCATAAAACCTCCTTTCATAAAGCATTATACAAAAAAAAAAAAAAACAAAGATTTTGGTAAAAAAGTCCATTTTTCTTTGTTTTTAGACTAAATTTAAAGAAAAAAAGAGTTGTATTTTTCTTGTAAATATACAAAATTTTTTAATTATTTAATATAAATAAAAAATAAATTTAAGAAATAAATATTTTCAAAAAGATTAATTATAAATCAAAATATATTAATAAAATTTTTAATTTATTAAAACAAAATAAGTAGATAATATTAGTAATTAAAATTAGAAGTACTTAATTTTGAAATCAACTCATTTTTTTTCTTTTAATTCAAAATAGTTGAATCCTATATGATTTTCAAAATTCTTATTTTATATTAATAAAAAACTTAATAAATAATATAGGTAACTACAAAATTAAAGTTTGAATAACAAATCAAAAAAAATTAAATTAAGCTATTTAGTAAAAATTCCTAATACCAAAGAATATTAAATTATTTATATACAAATAAAAATAATATATTGAAATTTATTACAAGACTTACAAGCACCATTTTACAACTATGTAGAAAAGAAGAAGTATAAAGAATAAAAACTAGACTAAATCATTTAAAAACAATTTTACATTAACTTCAATTTTTATAACTACAACTCAAATATTTTAATTTAATAAAAATAAAAAAATCTCTCTTTAAAATCAGAGAGAAAATTATTAATTGAAATTTTTATTTCTTTAATTTTGAGGAAACTCAAAACAAAAAATAAGAAAGATTCTTGTTAAAAAGAATAAACTTTATACGAAATATTATGTTACTATTTTGTTTACTTTTTATTAACTATTTTTTCCAAATATATGGGAAAAACAGGCATATTTGAAAAATATAACTCAATTTTTGCAAAATCCTATTTTTCTTAAATTTTTGGGGGGTAAAAATTGGTTCATTTTGCCAAAAAGTTTATTTTTCATTAAAATTTTACCATTTTTTTAACTTTTTGCCAAAAAAAATTATTTTTTTTTATTTTTGGAAAAATGTTGTATCATTTTAATGTAAAAAAATACATTAAGAGTCACTGAGTTTAAGGGAACTTTGAAGTGAGCCAACCTGCAATGCAAGGTGGAAACCCTTGGGATATTAAATATCTGTCATGTATAGAAATCTTTAATGTTCCAAAAATTCTCTTTTGTAAATTAGAGAATTTTATTTTTTAAAAAAACAAATAACAAGGAGAAAAATGTATAAAAAATTATTTACAAGTGAAAGTGTAGGAAAGGGACATCCAGATAAAATATGTGATCAAATTAGTGATGGAGTATTAGATGCTATTCTAAAGAAAGATCCAGATGCAAGAGTTGCATGTGAAGTTATGGCTTCTAATAGATTAATTATCATAGGAGGAGAAATAACAACTAAGACTTATGTAGACGTTGTTAAAGTAGCTTGAAATACAGTTAAGAAATTAGGATATAATGAAAGTGACTTTACAATTGTTTCTAACGTTAATAGTCAAAGTCCAGATATCAATCAAGGAGTAGATCAAAAGAACGGAGAAATAGGAGCAGGTGATCAAGGAATTATGTTTGGTTATGCAACTGATGAAACACCAGAATTTATGCCTTTAGCAATCACCCTTGCTCACGCATTAGTTAAAAGAGCAGAAGAGTTAAGAGTGAGTCATAAATTTAAATGAGCAAAATCTGATATGAAAAGTCAAGTAACCATCGACTATACAGATGAAAAAAATATTAGAATTGATACTATACTTATGTCAATTCAACATGATGCTAATTATGACGAAAATGCCTTTAAATCCTTTATAAAAGAAGAGATTATGCTATTTATTTCTAATAAGTATAATTTAAATAATGACTATAAAATCTTAATAAATCCTACAGGTAAATTTACAATAGGTGGTCCTATTGGCGATGCTGGATTAACAGGGAGAAAAATAATAGTTGATACCTACGGTGGTGCTGCAAAACATGGAGGTGGAGCCTTTAGTGGAAAAGATTATACAAAAGTAGACAGAAGTGCTGCCTACGCAGCAAGATGAGTGGCTAAAAATTTAGTTGCCGCAAAAGTAGCAAAAAAAATTGAAATTCAATTATCTTATGCCATCGGTATAAGCAAACCAATTTCCATTAATGTTAATACTTTCAACACATCTAATTATAGTGATGAATTTATCTTAGAAATCATTGATAAAACATTTAATTTAACACCAGCAGGAATTATTAATGATTTAAATCTTAAACAACCTATTTATCAACAAACTGCTTCATTTGGACACTTTGGAAGAAATGATTTAGATTTACCTTGAGAAAGATTAAACAAGGTAAATGAAATAGAAAATATACTTAAAAAGAGATAGATGAAAAAATACCTTACTTTTGAAGAGCAGTTAGACAGATTAATAAATACAAAAAAATGAAAATTTTTCCTAAGGAAAGACATGATGCACTAAAAAATTTAAAAAATAATAATTACATCAATTACTTTACTCCTTTTAAAATGGTTTTTGCTAAAATCAAAAAAGATGAGTTATTAGATTGAAAATATATATTAGGAAAGTGAAAGGAAAAAAATAAATTTTTCAACTTTTTTCAATTCTTTTATGAAAAGGATAAAATAAATAATGAACATATTTATGAAAAATGATTTACATATGATAAATTAAAAAAGTATAATGAAAATAATAAAAAATTTTCTGAATTCTTCTTAAACATTGTGTTAGAAATAGAAAGAAGAATAAAAACTATTCTTGCAAACAATATTGGTAAATGGATGTTGAATACAGGATTTTCAGGAAAAGAATGAATTGTTTTTTTAGAAAAAACTTTTATTAACAATTCTAAAGAAGATATTAAGAGTTTTAATAAATTTAAGGAAAAAGTTTTAAATAAATCTAATTATATTTGAATCAATATAGAAGAATTTACTATAGGAAATTTAAAATTTCTCTTAGAAAAAATATTAAATAAAAAAAATAAATTTTTAGATGAACAAAAAAAGAAGGAATTAGTTAGAGAACTTATTAATATAACAGAAGAAGTGGATGAATTTTTAAGTATATTAAGTTTCATTTCTAAATTAAGAAATTTTTTAGCCCACTCTAAAAACATTCAATATTTTTTTATATTAGAAATAAATGAAATTATTCAAGGAAAATTAAAAGAAAAAAAGAATTTTAAGTTGATTATTAGTAAGGAAATAAAATTTCTATATAGGATAGATGAAAATTTTTTTCCAGCATTACCATATATTTTTGATTTATTGATTATTGAAGAAAAAAGAGAATTAATGAAGATATGGTTAAAAATAAATTTAAAAAAGTACATGAAATTTATAAGTCTATTATTTAATTTAAAAACTCACTTTAAAAGTGAGTTTTCTTTGTTCCCCATACCAAGCCTAAAAAACGGACATAAATAAGGGATCCGCCAATTAGCGACCGTTCTTTCAATAAATAAATTCTACCATATTATTTTTTTTTTTTTTATTTTTTTTTATTAAAACAAAAATAAAATGTTACCCCATTCCCAATATAAAATGTGACTTTTTGTTTATGTGGTTAAATTCATATAAAAAGAAATACAACTATAATGACACATTAGAATTTAAAAGAAAAGGAATTTTAAAAGTTATTTCTTCAAATAAAAAAAATATTAGCTAATAAAAACATTATAATTTAATTATGAAATCAGAATCACAAACTAAAAAATCAAATCAAAAAAAATAAAGCAGTTGGAAAAAAAAGACAACCAATGTCCCTGGAAAAAGAAAAATAAAATCTCCGATTTAAAATGGGAGATTTTTCTTTTAAAAAATTAGTTATCACAATGTTTTGTGGATTTTCCCGTCTTTCCCAGTTTCAAGAATTAAAAAACCGTTTACGCCTGTTTTATG
>NZ_JBTGVE010000025.1:0-13933 GCF_054343415.1 Mycoplasma sp. AC157
ATTAAATTAACACATATTTATAAAAAGTGACATTTTATATCTGTAATTACAAAATATGGGATTTTTACCGTGTAAACAGAAATATTTGAACTAATATTCATTAAAACTAAAGGTTTAGTTTTAATTTTAAATAATTAGATTTTAAAATTTTCAAAATTTCTGTTTGCTTTATTGCATTAAATAATTAAATTTAAATTTACTAAATTAAAAAAAGACATAAACTAGAATATCTACATTTATGTCTCTATTAAAATATATTTATTTAATTAAATAATTTAAGTAATTCTTCTAAATTAAGTTCTGCAGTTGATGAAACTATTTTATCTGCAATACTTCAATTTTCTTTTTCATTATGTGTGATAGCTACTGTATGAATATTAGCATCTTTTAAACCTTGAACACCAGCAATTGCATCTTCAAAACCAATTGTTTCTTCTGGTTTTAAATTAATCCCTTGTGCAGCTTTTATAAAAATTTCTGGATCTGGTTTTCCTTTAGAAACTGTTGCAGGATCAACGATGAAATCAAAATAATCAAATAATCCAATTTTTCTTAAAATTAATGGAGCATTATAAGAACTTGAAGCAATTGCTAATTTTAATCCTTTTTCTTTTGCTGCGTTTAAAAATTCTTTAATGTTAACTAAAATATCTTTTTGATCGATATCTGTTTCTAATAATTTTTTGTAATATTCATTTTTGTTATTAGCTATTGTTACTATTTCTTGTTCACTTAATGAAACATTAAAAAGTTTTAAAATAGCATTTAAAGTGTCAATTCTGTTTAATCCTTTTAAAGAACTATTTTGTTCTTCTGTGTAATTTAAACCAATTTTAGCTACTTCATTTTTTCAAGCTTTATAGTGTAATGAAGCGGTTTCTGTTATAACTCCATCTAAGTCAAAAATTAAACCTTTTATCATTTTTCAATAACCTCAAATTTTTGTTTTTTATTAGATATAATTACTGGTTTTTCATTTACATAAACTTCAAGATCGTTACCTGAAAGTTTTTCAATTGTAAAGTCTTTTCTATTAACAGTTACTTTTAATTTAGTATTTTTTACTAATATTGAATAAGTTAATTTTGTTCATTGTTTAGGTAAAATCGGAGCAATAAATACTTTTTTATCTAAAAATCTAAATCCTCCATATCCATAAACAATACTTTGTCAAATTGCTGCCAATGAACCTGCATGCACTCCTGCATCTGCAGAATGAAAATTAGTTCCCATATCAATATTTAAAGAATATTTAAATAATTTATACGCAATGTTCATTTTTCTTAAATCTACAGCTTTAATTGCATAAGTTGTAGGACTTAAAGATGAATCGTGAGTTGTAATAGGTTCATAATAATCAAAGTTTGCTGCAGCTACTTCTTTAGAAAATAGTTCACCTAAAACAAATGTAGAAAGAACAACATCTGCTTGTTTTACAAGTTGAGAACTTAATCTCTTGTGTCCTTCAGTGGTATTAAATAATTTTTTACCTGCATCACCTAATAATTGGAAAGGAGTAACATCAATTAAAGGAAGATTTTTGAACTCATCATTTTCTCATATGATGTTGTTTTCATTTGGTAATTGTTGTACTAAATTATCTCTAACATCTTTCATTAATTCCAAGTCTCATTGATAAGGTAATTTAGCTGCAATTTTATCTAAAATTGCCTGATTTTCCTTTGTATTTGATAATTCTTCTATATAGAAAATAGCTAGTTCTAAGTTTCTTTTAGCAATTAAATTAATAAAGTTATTATTTGTTATGTTACCTTTATATTCATTTGGTCCCATTACATTGCTAATATGATATTCTTTCCCTTTTTTCTCAACTCTAGAAGTTCAGAAAATAGCAGTATCAATAATCATTTCATAACCCATTTGCACCATAAAATCTTTATCATTAGTTACTTGGAAATATTGATCAACAGCAAAAGCAATGTCACCTGGAACGTGAATTTCTTGTTCTCTAGAAGCAATTGGAACTTGTTTTCCTGTAACTACATCAGGTTGCCCTCAATAAGGTGTCATTTCTCCTTCTGTTGGTCAAGCCATTTCTCAAGGATATTGAGCACCAATCATATTTTTTTCTGCAGCTTTTCTTCTTGCTCCTTCAATTCCTTTGTAACGGTATTCTAAAAGATTTCTTGCAACTTCCGGTTTAGTAAATAAATAGTTTGGAACAACGAAAAATTCAGTATCTCAATAACAATGTCCTTGATATCCTTCACCTGTTAATCCTTTTGCTCCTACTGACATATTTGAAGAATGTGTGGGAACAAAAGAATTCATATGATAAATTCCAAATTTTAGTGCTAATGCATCATATTCAGCATCTTTTTCACCTTCAATTTGAACATCAAATTGTTTATAAATTTCATCATATGCTTTCTTATTGTCTTTTACTAAATTCGAAAATTTTAGTGTTTCTAATAAAATACTTAAATTTTTAGCATTTTCTTTAACTTCATCAAAACTTAATATTGGATCTTTATCAACAGAAGTAGAAACTGACATTATTTTTTCTAATCTAAAGTTTTTTTCTGTAGAAATGGTTGTTTTAATTTCGTATCCCACTTGTCTACGAGACATTTTTAAAACATAATCATCATTTCCGCTTTCTAATAATTTTCCATTTAAGTAAGCTTTTACTTTCATATTATGAATCACTCATCTTTGTGATTCATTTGTTTGTTCTTGATATTGTAAAAGTGAAGGAGCAATTAAGATTTTTTTACCTTCATCAAAATGTTGAATTCCATGGTTTGTTGTTTGACCATTAATTAAAGGTAAAATTTTAATTTTTGAAGGTTCTCCACTTATTTGATTAATTTCTATTTCTTGAGCATAAATGTTTTTATTTATTTGTGAAACAACACGCTTAAAAGTTAAAACAAATTTTTTGGATTTTTTAGAAAATTTAATTTCTCTAAAAAGTAATCCGTTTTTTAAATCTAAAGACTTTGTATACTCCATTTTTTTATCGATCATAAAAATTTCATCATCAATATAAATAGAAGTTTGAATTAAGTCAGCTAAGTTAGCAATTTCAGAAACTTCTGTTTTGTCTCCTTGATTAAAAATTCCGTTTACAAAGAAATCTTCTTTGTTAAACACACTTCTTTCTTCATCAACTGCTCTTATTCCTAAATAACCATTACCTTGTGAAAAAATAGACTCTGTTTTTTTAGTTACAAGTGGATCGAAACCTGTTTGACTAATAATAAAATTTTTTGTATCATAAAATAATTTAGCCATTTTATTTTTCTAAGAACATAATAGACTCATACGGTCTTAAAGTATTCTTAATTCCTTTCTTATCTGTATATGAACTAATTAAAATTTCTTTATTTAAAATATTTTTAATATTTATATCTAATTCTTTTTTAGTTAAATTTATCAATGAAATAATTTTGTTATTAAAATCATCAAATCTTTCAATTTGAATAACACCATTATCTAATAATTTCATTTTTGAATTTCCGCTAATTAAAATTTCTTTATATTTTTTTCTTAATTGAATAATTGATTTATAAAAATTTAAAATTGAATCACTTCTTTGTTCTTGTTCAGCAACAGAAGATTCTCTATAATAACCTGATTTTTTAATTCAAGTTTTAGTTCCTTTATTAAATCCAAAGTTTTCAGTTTTATCTCAAACCATCGGTACTCTTGAATTATCTCTACTGTTTATATTGTGAAATCTTGTCATTTCTTGTTCTGTATATAATTTTTGTTCATCAACAAAAATTCTGTAAGCATTTAAAGCATCTACATCTCTGAATTCATGTCTGCAATTAAAAACAGGATTTTTTAGTCCAATTTCTTCTCCATATAAAATTGTTTGGATTCCCTTTAAAGAGAATTGGTAAAGAGCAAATGATTTTGCTGATTCTTTTCAATAAAGATTTTCATCACCTCATCTTGAAATAGATCTAGCTGTATCATGTGATGAACTAAAGTTAGTAATCATATAATTTTTGATTTCAGAATTGTTTTGATATTCAAGAATTGAAGAATTTGCAAAATCATTAGTATTTCAATTTGCATCATAACCATTTCTTCCTGTTTGTTTTCCTCAACCAATTCATCATGAACCAAAATTATAGAAGTTATCTGCTATTTTTTCTTTACCTTTTCCGTATTTTAATGCTGTATCTGGTTGAATTCCAGATGCTTCACCAATAAAGAAAACATCATTTTTTGTTTCATAAATTTTGTTTAAAAATTTTTGTAAATATTGAACCATTTTTGAACCAAATGAATGTTTAAATTTACCCTTATTTATTTCTTTATGAACATGTTGAATAGCGTCTAATCTAAATCCCCTTACCCCTAATTTATATCAAAAATCAATAACATCTACCATAGCATTAATAGTAAATTCTGATTCTCAATTTAAATCCACTTGTTCTTTAGCAAATAAATGGAAATAATATTTATTTAAAGAAGGTACATATTGTCATGCACTACCACCAAAAATTGATTCTTCTTTTCCTGGTTTATCTGTTCAAATGTAATAATTGTGTTCTTGGTTTTTCTCTGATTCAATAGCTTTTAAAAATCATTGATGTTTGTTTGAAGTGTGGTTTAAAACAATATCCATAATTATTTCAATGTTTTTTTCTTTTGCTTTAGAAACCAATTCTTTAAAATCTTCCATTGTTCCAAAAACTGATCATATTTTTTTGTAATCCAAAACATCATAACCTGCATCTGCAAACTCTGTGTCATAAATTGGACAAAGTCAAATTGCATCTACTCCAAGTTCTGATAAATAATCTAGTTTAGAAACAATTCCTTTTAAATCACCGTTTCCGTCATTGTTTGAATCTTTAAAAGATCTTGGGAAAATTTGATATATTACTTTTTCCCCTCATTTTTGTAAATTATCTTTCATTTTTCACTCCATTATTTTGTGTATAATCTCTATTATTTTACTACTAAAATAAAAATAAAAAAATTTTTTTATCATTTTTCAAAAATTCAAATAATATCAAATGTTATATCTTATTTGAGAATAAATAAAAATGCCCTATAATTGGGCATTTGACTAATATTTTTCTCTTATTTTTTCACCATATATAGAATTATAAATATTTTTATTTGTTTTCTAAAATTATAGATGTTTTTGCTGGTACTATATTTTCTTTTTTATCTTTTAAAGATATGTGTCTTGAAGATAAAACTAATTTATATTTATTATAATCAAAATGTTCTGGGTGGTCATTAAAATTATGAATAACTATTGCTTTGTTTGTTTTTTCTTTTACTGAAAAAACAACAAAATTTTCTCTTATTTCTTTATATTTTAATTTTCTATTTATTTCCTTTGCAGTATGTAGTCTAAAATATTTTGTTTTATTTCTAAATTTTAAAAGTTTTTTAAGAAAATCATAAACTTTTTCTTTAATTTTTCTATTTTGAAGATGATTTCATTTTAAACCATTAACGTAGTCTGTTGTTTTGTATGAATTATCAACAACAAAATCATTTTTATCATTTGATAAATTATTATCATTATTTAAAATTTTTAAATATCTATTATCGTGTTGTCCTGATTTATCTAGAGGTTTTGTTTGTAATAATTCTGTTCCTGCTAAAATCAATTGTCTACCTTGTGAAGTTAATTGCATCATTAAAGCTTGATTATATAAATTAATATTTTCGCTAAATGACAAGTTAGAAGTGGTTATTATTTTATCTCAAAGGGTAAAACCATCATGGCAAGCGGCATATTGTAATGTAATATTTGGCTCATTAGCAAAAACTGAATAAGCATCTTTTTCGATAAACTCTGAATTTGGATAATCAAATTTCTGTATATTTCCCGTAATTGAAACAAGAAAATCACTAAACTTACTGTAATTACTGGTTATAAGTCCTTTTTCATTATCTTCTATACTATCAGCACCTTTAATTGCGTTTCTAATAGTGTCATTAAAATAAGCAAACTTAATACTATTGGTATTTACTCCTTTAGTAAAAGAGTTTTCAAATTTTAAATCACTAAAAGGTCATGCTTCTCCGTGTAAAACAATATTTTTATTGATCTTTTTAAGTTCATCTTGCATTTTGCAAAGAGTTGTTTTATCAATAAAAGTTGATAAATCGAATCTAAAGCCATCTACTCCAAAGTATTTAGCAAAATATACTAAAGAATCAATCATCATTTTTCTTACCATTTTTGCTTCACTATTTAGAGCTGGTAAATCAACAGGAAAAACTTCAGAATTATTTCTAAAATAATAATTTGGAGTTATTATTTCTAATAAATCATTAATCATCATATGGTTAAAAACAACGTCCATTATTATTGCTATACCATTTTTATGTGCTTCATTTACAAAGTGTTTAAATTCTCTTAATCTTGCATAAGGATCCTTAGGATCGGATGAGTATCATCCAGCAATTGAAAAGTAATTTAAAGGATCATAACCTCAGTTATAATTGGTTGTTCATCCTGTTCCTTCATTTTTATTTAAAATGTTTAAGTTTTTATCACTTAATGTATAAATAGATTGAATAGGTAGAAGTTGTAAATGAGTTATTCCTAAATCTTTTAAGTATTCAAAAATATTATTTTCCAAAGCAGCATTAAATGTTCCTAAACGATTCTTAAAGTTATTTTGATCTAAAAGTGAAGTAAAATCTCTAATATGTAATTCATAAATTAAAGGATCAACACCATTATTTAAATTAGTTTTTAAAGGGATAGTTTCTATTTCTTCAACTAATGTTTTTTCTCAATCAACAATTACAGCTAAAGGGATTTTTTGAGTTGTTCCTTCTCAATCAAAAGGTGCAAAAACTTTAGCATATGGATCAAAAATATATTCAAAAGGTTGATCTTTAGTTCTTTTTATTTTAAATAAATAATAATATCCTTCATAAATTTCAGAAATTTTTCCTGTTCATAAATCATTATTTCTTTTGCAACCGATTGTAGTAATCTTTTGCATTCTTTCATTTTTATTAAATATTTCAACATAAACTTCAGCCACATCTGGTATTCAAATTCTAAAAAAGAAGAAGTTATCTTTTTTAAAAATTCCTTGCGAACTTATTTTTTTAGAAACTCTTTCATCAATTCTTTGTACATTTTTATTTACAATTTCATAATTTCCTTTATATTCCATCATTTTTCCTCTTTTTTGATTTTAATATAATTATATTTTATAACATTTTTAAAATTTTTTAAAATTTAATGTATGATATTTGTTATATTAAATATAATATCAGCAAAATAAAATACCAAATTAATGGTATTTTAATTTTTATTGTTCTTCACCATCTTGAATCATTTCTTTTGCTTTTGCAAGTTCAACACTAAAGAATGATGTAACACCACGTTTTTGCATAGTTGCTCCAAATAAGTGGTCTACTTTAGTCATTGTTCCGTGACGGTGAGTAATAACTATAAATTGTGTTTTTTCTTTTAATGACTGTAAAAATTCTGCATAACGAATAACATTAGCTTCGTCAAGTGCTGCTTCTACTTCGTCCAAAATACATAATGGAATAGGTTTAGCTTTAATTATTGCAAATAATAAGGAAATTGCAATAATTGCTTTTTCTCCACCTGAAAACAGTTTTAAATTTTTAACTGATTTACCTGGTGGTTGAGCTATGATATCAATTCCTGTTTCTAAAATATTTTGTGGATCTGTATATTGGATTTGTGCATCTCCACCACCAAACATTGTTTGAAATACAAATCTAAACTCATTATTAACAATGTTAACAGTTTCTTGAATTTTATTAACAATGATTTTATCCATTTCACTAATAGCTTCAAGAATTGTGTTTTTAGCATCATTTAATTCTTCTTCATTATCTTTTAAGTTTGTGAATCTTTCTTCAACTTCTTCACACTCTTCTATAGAATCCAAATTAACATTTCCTAATTGTTTTATTTCTTCTTTTAAAGCATTAACAAGAGTTCTGGCATTTTCAATTTCCATTTCAAGTTTGAAATTATTTTGTGCAGTTTCTAAAGTTAATTGATAATGTTCTGTTAATCTTCTTTGACTTTCAGTTAAAACCATTTCAACTTTATTTTTATCATTTTCATGCTGAGCATTTACTTTACTTAATTCATAAAGTTCTTTTTCAACTTCATTTTTTTGATTAATATAAGGTAAAAGTTCATTTGCAAGAGAAGCAATTCTTGTTTTTTTAATTCTAAGATTTGCTGCCATTTCGTTTTTTTGGTTTGTTAATTCAACAAGATTATTACTAATTTCATCTGTTTTTGAAATTTCAAGTGCTTCAGAACTTACTGATTCATATTTTGCTCTTAAAAAATCGTATTTATCTGTTAAATCTACTCTTTTTTGTTTTGTGTTAGCAAGTTCATTTTTTCATTCATTAATTGTAGAAATTAATTCTTCTTTTTTATTTTTTAATTCTACTTCTTTTTGTTCGAACTCTTCTTTTTTCTTTAATAATAAAGGAATTATTTTCTTTAATTCATTAATGTTATCATCAAGTTGCATTAAACTATTATCTGTTTCTTCTTTTGCTCCACCAGAAATAACTCCACCAACTCTAATAATGTCTCCATCTAGCGATACAACCATATATTTAAGTTGTAAAAGTTTGGATAATTTATTGGCATCTTCAATGGTTTTTGCTACAACTATATTACCAAGTAAAAAGTCTCTTAGTTTGAAAAATTCTTTATCTGTGTCAACAAGTTCTGAAGCAATTGCAACAAATCCAGGTTGTGTTTGTAAAGCAACTTTGTGTTCTTGTTTCATTTCTTTAGGTTGTATAGATGTTAAAGGAATGAAAGTAGCCTTACCACCATTATTTTCTTTTAAAAAGTTAACTGCTTTAACTGCTGTTTCAGGAACATCAACAACAATGTGTTGCAATGCACTTTTAAGAATTGCTTCAATTGCTGGTGCAAATTCTTTTTCAGCTTTTATTAAGTCAAAAACTGTTCCTTTGAATCCTTTACCAAATAAAGTTTTGTTTTCAACAATAGTTTTTGTACCTTTAAATAAATTGGTTTTATTGTTTTTGTGCTCTTCTAAAATTCTTAATTTAGTTTTAGCACTTTCGTGTTTATTGTATGAAGAATTTTTTTCAGAAGCCACTCTATAAAGTTCTTTTTCGATATTTGTTAATTCATTTGAACTTTGAGAAATAGTTTCTTCTGTTTTTTGTTCTGAACTACGGAAATGCCCGATTCTTGCGTGGATTTCTGCAATTTCTTCTTTTAAACTAGCGATTTGTTCTTCTGGAGTTGCTTTAATATCTCCATTAATAATATCTTGTCTTCTTTGTGTTATTTTTGATTGTCTTAGTTCTAATTGATGGATTTCATTTTCAACTTTAGTTAAATCATTTTGTAATTGATCTGCTTCTGTTTCTAATTTTAATTTTTGATTAGTATTTTCATTGATTGTAGTTGAATATAAAGATAATTTTGATTCTAAATCATCTCTTTTTTCGATTATATTAGTTAATTCTTGTTTTAAAAATCCCATTTTATCTGTAAAAAACTTAAGATCTTCAACAAGAAGACCAACTTCTACAGATTTTAATTCAGCTGATTTTTCAATAAAAATTTTTGCTTTTTCAGCTTGTTTTTTTAATGGAATTAATCTTTTTTCAAGTTCAGCAATAATTGTTCTAACTTTATCCAAAGCTTCTTCAGTTGTTTCTAATTTTCTTAAAGCTTCAACTTTTCTAGCTTTATATTTTGAAGTTCCTGCTGCTTCTTCAATAATTCCTCTTCTATGTTCTGGTGAAGCTTCAGCAATATCACTAATTGTTCCTTGAGAAATAATCGCTAGTGATGATTTGGAAATCCCAGATTCCATAGCAATTTCTTTAATATCTTTAAATCTTGCTAATTCTCCATTGATATAATACTCATTTCCGCCTTTTCCTCTATGTAAAACCCTAGAAATGGTGAAAATATCGTGTGGAACAGAAACTGCTTTATCACTATTATCAAAGGTTAAAATAACTTCTGCTTTGTCTAATTCTTTTACTGTTTTAGAACCAGCAAAAATCACATCCTCCATACTATCTCCCCTAAGGGCTTTAGAAGATTGTTCTCCTAATACTCATCTAATAGCATCATTGATGTTAGATTTACCTGAACCATTTGGACCAACAATTCCAACAACTCCACCATCAAAATTTAAAACCACTTTATCAGCAAATGATTTAAAACCTTGTGCTTCAACTTTTATTAATTTCATAATTACCTCTTTTTAAAAGTACTCAATGCATCTTTAGCTGCTGCTATTTCTGCATTTTTCTTATTTTTTCCTTTTCCTTTTCCAAAAATTTTACCATCATAATGTAATTCAGCATAAAATTCTTCGCCTATTTTTTGAACCCTGTATTCTCCAGGATGTTTTGTTATCGATTGTAAAATTTCTTGAAATTCAGATTTAGGATCTTTCTTTATTTCTAAAATCGATTTGTTTATAGTTTTGTATAAAGTTTTTTCAAGAAAATTTTCTAGAACTTTATCTCCTTGATCTAAATAGATAGCCGCTACTAAGGCTTCAAATAAATCAGCATTTGTTTTTTTATTATTAAGAATTTCCATAGCTCCTTTAGAAATTCTTAATAATTCATTTAATTTTAATTCAAAAGACAACAATGAAAGCGAATTTGTATCAACAATTTGGGATCTTTTAATTGTTGCTTCACCTTCATTAAAATTCTTATACTTTTGATAAATGTAATATGTACTTTTAAAATTTATTAGTGAATCACCAAGAAATTCTAAAAGTTCATAATTCTTTTCATTTTTATGTTCATTTGTAAATGATTTATGCGTAAAAGCCTGTATAAAAAGTTTTAAATCATTTGGTATTATATTAATGCTTTTTAAAAATTCTTCAACTTTTTTCACTTTAAGCAATAGCCTCTTTAGTTTTTTCTAAAACATCACTTTCAATTGCTATTTTTATTTGATTAAGAGCTCCTAAAAATGCTTTTGCGTCTGATGAACCATGTGATTTAATTACTATTCCGTTTAAACCAATTACTCAAGCTGCTCCAACATTTCTATAATCAAATCTTTCTTTTACTTCTTTAAATGCTCTTTTCAAAAATAAAGCAAAAATCTTTCTAAAAAGTTTTTTGGTTAATTTTTCTTTTAGTAATTTAGAAAAATTTAAAACCGTACCTTCCATCGTTTTTAGTGTTATGTTACCTGCATAACCATCAGCTAAAGCGATGTCAATATCTCCTTTTAAAAGATCTCTTGTTTCTATAAAACCTTTATAATTAAGACTTTGATTTGATTTTAATAAAAAGTTAGCATCTTTGTGATAATCATAACCTTTATAGTCTTCAGTTCCTATATTAATCAAACCAATTTTCGGTGATTTAACTTTAAATAAATTTTCATAAAAGATGCTTGAAATAATTCCTCATTGAACAAAGTATTCTGGTTTTACTATCAAATTAGCACCTGAATCTAAAAGTAAGAAGAACTTATTTTCAATTAATGTTGGAATCATTGGCATAAATGCTGCTCTTGCAACATTTGTAAGTCTTTTGATTTTTAAAGTTGCCATACCTAAATAAGTACCAGAATCTCCAGCAGATAAAACTGCTTTTGCTTGATTTTGTGCCACTAAATCTAAAGCAACAGACATACTTGTAGTTTGTTTAGAAACTTCACGCATATTATTCTCATTTGCTTTAGCAACATTAATTTCGTTAATGATTTCCACTTGATTGTTTTTTATATATTTATTTTTAAGAAGTTTTAAAATTTCCTTTTCATCTCCTATTAAAAAGATTTTATAATCACTATTTTCATCTAAAAACTTACTAACAGCAACTATTTTTTCTTTTAAAGGTGTATCTGTTCCAAGTAAATCAAAAGCAATTGTTTTCATTATTCAACTCCTATTAAGTAATGATAAATTTTTTGTTGTCCATTTTTTATTTCTACTTCTACATCGTATCTAGATTCAATGTAATTTAAAACTTCATTAGCATCGCTTTTTGTAGAATCTGTTCCGTAGTAAATGGTAACAATTTCAGTGCTACTTTTAATTAAAGATTCAATAACTTTTTTAGCAGCATCGTTGTAACTAGAAGCTGTTGCAATAATTTTTCCATTTGCTATTGCTAAATAATCACCTTCTTTAATTTTAATTCCATTCATAGTGGTTTCTCTACTTGCAATCGTTACTTCTCCTGTGCTTACGCTTTTAATTGCATCTTCCATTAGTTCTTTATTATCATCTCAATCTGATTCTTCATTAAAGTTTAAAGAAGCACTTATTCCTTGTATTTGTGTTTTGGTTGGAATTATAATAACTTTTTTGTCTTGAATGGTTTGAACAGCTTGTTGAGCACTTAAAATAATATTAGAATTGTTTGGTAAAATAAAAACTGTTTCAGCATTTATAGAATTAATAGCTTGAATGATGTCATTTGTTGAAGGATTATTTGTTTGTCCTCCTTCAATGATAAAGTGAACACCGTTTTCTTTCATTACATTTATAATTCCCTGACCTGTATTACATGAAACTAAACCGGATTTGTATTTTTTTTCTGTATTTTTAGTATCATTTGCAATATTTTTAGATTCATTTGCTTGAATAGTCATATTTTCGGATTTGATTTTAATAAATTCACCATATTTTTGAGCAGCATTTAAAAGCATTCCTGGTTTTAAAACATGACCGTGAATTTTTACTCAATCTTCATCTTGAACTACAACTAATGAAGTAGCCATTTTGGAAATTTCATTAACGATTTTATCTTTAGAAAATGTTTTAGGGTTTTTTAATTCAATAATGAATTCAGTACAGTATCCAAATTCACCTTCATAAATTTCTGTATCACTAACAAAATCAGAAATATTGACTTGTTCATCACTTAATTCAACTGGTTCATTGATTGTTAATTTGTACATCCCTTCTAAAATTAAACGAAGTCCTTCACCACCTGAATCATTAACACCAACTTCTTTTAAAACCGGTAATAAGTTTCTTGTGTTGTTACAACTAATTTTAGATTGTTCAACTGCAATTTTAAAAATTTCACTAATGTTAGTTGAAGGAGTAATTGTTTGTTCTAATTTTTCAGTAACTTCTCTTATTACTGTTAAAATGGTTCCTTCAACCGGTTTTAAAACTGAAGAGTATGCTTTAGAAGTAGCACTACGAAATCCTTCAATTAACTCAAAACTATTAATTTCTTTCTTATTAGCAAATGAATCGGCAAAACCTCTAAATATTTGAGAAACAATAACCCCAGAATTTCCTCTAGCTCCAAGTAACATATTTCTTGATATTTTTTGTGAAATTTCATCAATTCTAGTACTTTTTGTTTCTAAAATATTCTTAACTCCTGCAGAAATTGTAGTAGCCATATTGCTACCTGTATCACCATCTGGAACAGGGAAAACATTTAATGCATTTATTTTTTCTTTAGAATTAGCTAAATTGTTAGCACCTGAAATTAACATTTTTGCATATAATTCACCATTTAAAATTTTCATATTACTTAATCCCCTTTATATGAATATTTAAAGTTTCTAATTTTAGTTCGTTTTTTTGTAAGTGGTATTCAATAACTGATTTTATTTCTTCAACTGCAGTTTTAACACTAACAGAAAATAACAAAATTATGGCTAAATTAATTTTTAAGCCATTATTTCCTTTAATAATAAAAATTGATTTTTCTCACTCTTCTCTTTTGAGAGCTTTAGCTAAAACATTTGCTTCAGTATTAATATTACAAAAACCATAAATTCCTGGTATTAAAGAAATTTTTTCTAAAAGTTGGTTTCTTAATTCTTCAACCATTTTCACCTCTTTAAAATAGATAACTATAAATATTTTAAATTATATAACATTTTATTCTTTTTAAACAGTAAAAAAATATTAAAACAGAAATAAAATGTCACCCCCCATTCCCAATATAAAATGTCACT
>NZ_JBTGVE010000026.1:0-13132 GCF_054343415.1 Mycoplasma sp. AC157
TCTTACTAAAAAGTAAGCAAGAGAAATTTACACAAAATATCTTACACTACCCACTTTTTAGTATTTCAAAACAATGTAGTTCAAAAAGTTGAAAAATTTGATCAAAATTCTGCTTTAAAAAGTGGTTGAACAAGAAGAGCAGTTTGAACAACAATTATTTACTGAATCGCATACATAATTTTATTAGTAGTAGTAATTATACTTGCAGTTCAAAGATAATTTTATAACCATATTTTAAAGAATATTATTTAAAAATAAACTAATAAAAAGAGAGATAATTATGGCAAAACCAAATGCAAAAATTCTAATAAGTGTACTAGCATTAACAGCACTTTCAACATCAATAGGAACAACTGCAACTGTTTTTTGAAATAGTAGAAATAATAATCAAAGTGATTATACAAAAGCAAAAGTTGAAGCTAATTTAGAAGCAGATAAACTACTTGATGAAAATAAGAAATCCAATTTTAAACAAAAAATCGATGCAACAACTACAATTGAAGAAATCAATGCAATTAAAGATGAGATTGCAAATGATTTAACAACTCAATTAAACGAGCAAAAAAATAAAGCAAATGCTTTAAAAGATAAACTTTCAAATCAAGAAATTAAAGATAAATTCACTGCTGAAATTAATGATGCTACTACAAGTGCTCAGTTAGAAGCAATTAAAGATAGAATTACTAAAGCATTAAAAGCAGAAGCACAAGCTGCAGTTAATTCATTAGAAAAAGAAGCACAAAAACCTTTTTTAAATCAAAAATTAGAAAGTACTAATTCTCCTGAAGAAATCTTTAAAATTAAAGAATTTGCACAAGTATTACTTGAAGCACATTTATTAATTGATAAACTTGAATCTTCTGATGAAAGAATAAAATTTGCTAATGAACTTAATTCTATAAATGATGAAGATAAAGCAAAAGTTGAAGAAATAATCCAAAAAATTAAAAAAGCAATTGAAGATCAACTTGCTAAAGAACTAGCGGCAGCAAAACAAGCAGCAGAAACTGAAATTTCTAAACTAACTGATGAATCTAAAAAACAAGAGTTAAGAACAGAATTAGAAGTAGCAACAACTACTGATGCTGCTAATGTAATTAAAGACAAAGCAGTAAGAGAAAAAGAAAAAGAACAATACACTACTGAAGTAGATAGAAAGAAAGTTGATGCTCGTACTGAAATATCTAAATTAACTAAACAAGAAAATAAAGATCCTTTAAATACTGAATTAGATTCTGCTAATACAGTTGAATTAGTTCAAGCAGTAATAGATAAAGCTATCGCAAAACAACAAGAAGAATTAAATGAAGAGAAAAGAAAGAATCATCTTCAAGCAGATAAAATTCAAGACAACGATATTAAAACAAATCTTAAATCAAAAGTTGATTCAACAACAACTTTTCAAGATTTAAACAAAGTAAAACAAGAAATTGAAAAGCAACTAGCAAAAGAATTAGCAAATGCTAAAAAAGAAGCAGAAGCAGAAATTGCTAAGTTAACTAATGAAACAAAAAAAGAAGAGTTAACAAATGAGTTAATATCTGCAAATACTATTGATGAAGTTAAAGTTATTAAATCCAAAGCAATAAATGAACAGGAAAAAGAACAGGCTCGTATAATTGCAAAAAATGAAATTAATAAGTTAGCAGAAGGAGAAGAAAAAACTAATTTATTAAATATTGTTAATAATTATAATTCAACTTTGAAAGAGATTACTGAAGCTAAAGAAACTGCACAAAATTCACTTGCAACTTCATTAAATGAAGCGAGAACATCTATTATTAAACTAGTAGGACATAGTGAGTATGATTTTTTGAACCAACAAATTGAAACTAATAAAGAAAATCAAGCAGAGTTGAAAAAAATCATAAATGAATCAAATGTCAAATTTAACGAAAAAGTACAGGAAGTTAGAGAAGTTATTGATAGTATAGAAGGTAGTGAAGTAGAAGAGAATTCTGAGTTCAAAGCTAAAAAAGAAGAGTTAATTAATAAACTTTCTTTAGCACCTAATGTAACTAAATTAGAAGAAATTAAAAATGAAGCAACAGAAACTAGAGAGAAACAAAAAGATAGATTAATAAAATCTTATAAACCTAAACTTTTACATTTAATTTATAAGAATTTAAGAGAAGGAAGTGAAGCTAAAAATCAATTTTCTAACACTGTAAATTCAGCAACTACTTTTGATGAACTAAAAACAATATCAGATAAAGTAAATAAAATTATTGAAGATCTTATACAAAAAGCAAGAGAAACAATTCTTATACTAGAAGGAGATGACTATGAAATAGCAAAAGCCAATGAAATTCTCGATAGTAAAGACACAAGAGGTGCAAATTTTCAAGAGTATGTAGAAGATCACATAATAAAATATGCTATTTCTTATGTTGAAAGCAAAAGAAGTGATGCTATATATGAAGTAGAACATGTAATTTTCGAAAGAAGACAATACTATTTAGAAGCTTTAAGAAGCAAGGAAACAAAAACTATTGCAAAAATAAATGCACTTAAAGAACAAGCATTAGAAGAAGCACGATTAGAAAACGAAAAGCAACAAAATAACCCAAGTTAAAAATTTGAGAATATAAATATTACTTTTTAATCCTATAAATCATTAATTAAAGAATGGATTTATGTTGAAATTCATAAACAAAAAACTCCACTTAAAATAAGATGGAGTTTTTGTTATAACATATTTTATTTTTTGGTTAAAACTATTAAATTTTCAATGTGAAAAGTTTTACAAAACATATTAAAAATTTCAATATATTCAATTTTATAGTTTTCTTTTAGAAGAGAAATGTCATATGCTTGTGTTGAAATGTTACAAGATAAATAAATGATTTTATCAGGTAGCAACCTTTGTAATTCATTTATTACTTCTTTCTTTAAACCAGTGCGATCAGGATCTACTATTATAGTTTTCCCTTTTAAAGAATTTAAATTTTTTAAATATTTATAAACATCTTGATTGAAAGGAGTAATATTATTTATTTTATTTAAGTTAATATTATATAACATATCTTTATATGAATTTTTGTTTATTTCAACCGCTTCAATAGTTTTAGCTTTGCTGCTTATAAAACAAGCAATTGAACCAATTCCTGAATATAAATCTACTACTTTAGCATCTTGATTTATAAAATTTTTAATTCTGTAATAAGCTTCAAGAGCAACTTCTTTATTCACTTGATAAAAAGAACCAATGGAAACCTTAAAACGAAGGTTTTTAAAATTATCAAAAGTAAAGATATTATCTTTTTTGTGTCCTTCAATTTGCGTTTCAAGTTTTCTTATAATAATTTTCCCTTTTTGATTACTAAATGGTTTTATATCTGTTAATAAGAAATCGTCTAAATAGAAAATTTCATTTGAATTTTTCTTTTTTAATCCACCATCAAATAAAGTGATTTTATTTCGATATCTTAACTCTTTTGTTCCTTGAAAATAATTAATTTTATATTGATTTAAATCTATTTTTGCAATTTGTTTAAATACAGAAATTAAATTATAAATTTTGTATTCTTTTTCTGCTTCTTTATTCATATGCATTAATTCATATCCACCTATAAAATCTGCATTTTTAGGGATTTCAAGATTTCTATTTTTATCTGCTATTATTATTTTTGTAACCTTACCTATATAATAATTTTTTTCTTCTTTTATAAAGGTAAATTCCACAGTTTCATTTAAAATTGTAAAAGGTAAATATACAGGTTTTTGATTTCATAAACCAACACCTTCACCTTTTTGATTATAAAAAAATATTTTAGTTATCATCTCTAGAAATCATTTCTTTTATATTGTTAATAATTGTTTCTTTATTAATTAATCAATCTATTTTTTTTATTTCGATTATTTTGTAATTTTTAGCTTTTAAAAAATTATTTTTATCTTTATTGATTATATAGTTTTCATATGAATTATAGCTACTATAATCATCGATCGTAAATGCTACTAATATTTTATTTTTTTCATTAGTAATTGCTAAATCAATATTTTGACTACCAATAGAAAAATCTTTTTTTACATATAATTTTTGAGTTTCAAAAAAGGAATCAGATTCAAAAGTATCATAAATTTCTTCTTTTAATTTATTATGGATTTGGACTTTATTATTATTATTATTACTTTCATCTTCATCTTTAAGTTCTAAGTTTAAATAGTTGGTTCTTTGTTCATTTGTTAATTCTAAAAATAATAATCACTTTTTAAATAAAGCAATATCTTCATTTTGATTAGTATTTTCAATTTCTTCTGCTTTTAGAGATTTAATTACAATTATTTTATCTTTTGCTCTTGAAACAGCAACATTTAAAGCGTTTTTTCCACCTGAACGGGAAACATAAGTAGTATGTAATGCGGTAGTTTTATCATAAACAACAGAAATTATTAATAAATCGGCTTCATCCCCTTGAATGTTTTCTATGTTTTTCAATAAAACTTTTTCACTAATTAGAGCTTCTTCTAATTCTGGATGATTGTTTAAAATTTGATTTTCAATATATTCTCTTTGGGAACTATTAAAGGTTAAAAGAATAATTTTCTTATACTTGTTTAGGTTTTCTTTTGTTTGTTCAATTGCAATTTCTGCTTCTTTTTTATTGATTTTATTTTCTCATACACCATCTGTTTGAATAACTTCAATGGAGTTATGATTTTTTGTATTAAATTTATCTATTACATCAAGTTCTGAATTATAGAAATGTTTTGATGAAAAAGTCATTAATGAAGCATAATTGGAACGATAATTTTTATCTAGTAAAATACTATAAACACCTTTAAAAACTGCATAATTTAAGATGGATTCAATGTTTCCTAATTCAGCATCTTCTACATTGCTTCGTGTTGAAAATCAACTTGTAGGTTGCATTTGTTTGTCATCACCAGCAAAAATTTTGATTTTTGCTAAATATAGTATTGGAAATGCTTTTTCAATAAAGATTTGTGATGATTCATCAAGGATAACATAGTCAAATTCATTTTTATCTCACTTACTTAGTTCTGTATCTACTGAAGAAATAATAATAGGATATAATTCTTTAATAATTTGGTGGTGTTCAAGAACAAATTTATAAGGATCTCTATGTTTTGTTCTAACTGCAAGAACAAATTTTGAATAAAGTTTTTTCATCTCCTTATTTTGATTAATTTTTTCTAGTTTTTTAAATAATCTATAAAAGGTAAAGTTTACAAGTTGTTCTTCATTGGAAATATCTTGTTTTGAGCTTTCAAAAACAAATTCATAGAAACTATTAATGTCACTCAATTCTTGTGGAGTTAAAGAACTTAATTTATCGGTTATTTCTTTTAAATTCCCATTAAAATTATGAATTTCTTTTTTAATAATTTCAATATCTTGTTTATCTTCATCAGTTAATTTTTTAAAAATTTTTTGAAAGAAATTGTTTTTCTTTCCTGATTTTGCATCTAAAATAGCTCACTTTAATTTTTTAATATTTTCTCTAAAATCATCTGTATTAATACTAATATTTTTACTAATTTTATATAAAGATTCAATTGTATTTGGAGATAAAGATGCCACATTTTTCTTTATAAAAGAATAATTTTCAATTTTTTGTTCAAGATTTTCATTATTAGCAAATTTATTAAATAAATCTATATATTCTTTTTCATCATCATAAATAATTTTCAATGATTCAATATTGGATTTATTTTCAAAATTTTCTAATATATTAATTAATTTTTCTATAGGTTCATAGAATGTTGCTTTATTCATAGAATTATCATTTAAAATAAATAAGCAAAAAATTGATAACTTATTCATTCTATCTTTTAAAACATCTAAAGCAGCTTTTTTCTGAGAAACAACAAGACCTTTTTTATCAAAAATAATAATATTAGCAATAATATTAGAAATAGTTTGTGATTTTCCAGTACCTGGAGGACCTCAAATTATGGTATTTTGAGAAAGAGCTGATACTGTTGCTTTATCTTGAGAATAATTAGTTTTATTTATTTTTACAAAGTTAAAAACTTTATTAAAGATTATTTTATTAACTTTGTTTTTGTAATTATTTTTATTAAAGTCAACATCTAAAATTTCATCTAATTCATCATTTTCAATAATTTTTTCCATTATTTTTCTTTGGTGACTTCCGAATGAATTAAAAATTCCTAAAACCATACCAGGGTGAAAATGTAAATTATTATCAATTAAATCCACATTAACTTTGGAAATATTATTTTTAAAAGTTTTAATATTGAAATTTGATCAATTAGTTTTTATAACTTTTTCCAATTCTTCAATAGATAATCTAGAAACATCAATATCCACTCCTAGTAAATAATTTCCTTTTTCTAAAACTCAAATTAATTTTTCATTAATTTTAATTTCTCCATCAGAAAATAAAAAAGCTTGTGAATTAGAAATATCAATATTAACTTCTTTAAAAAATAAAGGAGCAAATATTTTTCTTTTTTCAATTTCAACAGAAACAAAAAGCATTCCTATCTGCATTGGTCAAATATTTCTTTCACTATTTAAACTTCTTGCTTTGGTTAAAAATTTCTTTCATTTATAACTATTTTTCTGTATTTTTTCTTTTAATTCGGATTGCAGTGCTTTATTTTCTTTATCAAAATCTTTTTCTAATTTAACTTTTGTTTCTGCACTTAAAATATCATTATTTTTTATAAAAATAGATTCAACTTCTTCAACAGAAGAAGCGTCTTTTATTTCATTTACTATTTTTTTTAAGTTGTTTTCAGTTAAGGCAAC
Organism: Mycoplasma sp. AC157; assembly: GCF_054343415.1. Taxonomy (NCBI): domain Bacteria; kingdom Bacillati; phylum Mycoplasmatota; class Mollicutes; order Mycoplasmatales; family Mycoplasmataceae; genus Mycoplasma; species Mycoplasma sp. AC157. The sequence goes on from NZ_JBTGVE010000026.1 coordinate 6,746, forward strand.
TCTAAAATTTGCTTGTGTATAGATTTTTTCAAATTGTTTTTGATCAAACAACTTGAATACATCCATAAAATCATGATCATTTATGTTAACAAAAAGCGATGTATCAAATCTATCTACATCAAATAAGTTGTCTAAAATTCTTTTATAATTTTCTTTATTTTTCTTTATTACATCAAAGTTGATATTCATATTTTTCCTTTTACTTCATTATATTTTCAATTTCTGTTTTTAGGTATTCAGCAACGTTTCCTACTATTAAATTAACATAAGTACTAGAAACTAAAACACCCGAAATTCCTTTTAATTTTTGTATTTCTTCAGCTTTAACTAATTTAGTGTTATTTAAATAAATTTTAATTTTTTTATGACTATTTTCTATTTTATTAATGTTTTCTTTTTTACCAAGAAGTTCAATTAATAAAGCAACATTTATGCTTGTTTTATAACTTTTTGATAATTGATTTTCTGTTTTGTTTTTGGATTTATTTTTTCAATAAATCCAAATAAAACCCAAAGTTATTATTGTTAAAAAAACAATTAAAATTTTATCTTTTGTTCTCATTTTCATCTCCTTTTTTATGTTTTTCAAGTAGAATATAAAGCATTACCCTTTTGATTCTGCTACTTGTATATCTTCTGGAATTACATTTATTTACAAATTCATCATAAGTTTTTTCTTCTATATGCTTTTTAAATAAATTTTCCATTCCTTCACTAATCATTGGATTTAATTTCAAAATTTCTGCAGGGGTATTTCTTACAATATCTTGAAATTTAGAATAATAATTTTCTATCCTATCAGGAATTTTATCAAATTTCATAGGTGTATATTTAGAAATATCTTGTTTTTCAAAAATCATTTTCCTTATCAAACTTGCTGAAGCAAATTCGTTAAAAGTGGTTTCTGAGTGAAAATCAACTGTTCTTTGCATACAAAAGGCTTGAATTGGATAATTATTGAAGACAATTGATTTAACATACTCTAATCCTAAAATATCGTTAGGTAATCTTATTTCTTCACCAGTTAAAGTTTGTAAGGCTTTTGCACTTGAATTTGGAAAGGAAAACCCTTCTTTTAAGTATTTTTTAACTAGTTTATTATAAATTTCTTCATTATAATAAATAGTTTCAGCAATTTTGTATAAATTATCAACATTATTTGATTCACTTCCAAAAATAAGTTTATCAATTTTTAAATCATTAATGATTTTTAAAGCACCATTTGCAAAAATATGGGCTGCTTGAGTTGCATATTCAAAGGGTAATTCGACAACAAAATCAGCACCATATTTAAGTGCTTGTTCTTTTCTTTTTTCAAAAGAAGCTACTGCCATTTCCCCTCTTTGCACATATTTTCCAGAAAGTATGATGTATATTTTGTCACTCGGGAAATTTTTCTTAACATATTCTAGTTGATATTTGTGTCCGTTGTGAAATGGATTATATTCTGCTATTATTGCTATTGCCATAAAATAATTTTATTAAAATCTGTAAAAAAAAGAATAAAATAATTTAAAAATTATTCTATTCTTGAGGTGTCAAATAAACCACTTGTTTCTAAAACAGGTTTGATAGAGATTCAAATGCTTGGATCAACATTTTTTAATTCATTTACAATGTATTTTACTTCTAAATATAATGCAATAGTTTTGATTTTATATGTTGGTTTTCCTGTATATCCAGAAATCCCTTCTCATAAATTATAGGAATGTCAATATTTCATAACTTTTAAATGAGCAAGAATTTTTTCAGGCTCAGAAGTGTGAAAAGTTAATTCCACTTTTTTGTATTTTGGATAAATTAAGTTTACTATCATTGATGTTAGGAATATATACATAATAGTGGAAACAACTTGAATTCCTAAAATTTTATGTATTTTTCCTTCTCCAATATTAAAATAACCAAGTGTTCCAAAAAGTACTAATGAAACAAAAGCTATACTAATAGAAATAGAAAATAATATTTTTCCAATTGGTTTTCTTTTTTTAGTTGAATAGTAATAAGAAATAAAATCTGTCCCTCCACTTGAACCACCAAATTTTCAAGCAAGACCAATTGAAACTCCTATTAGTACAGAACCTAAAAAGGTATAATATAGAATAGGTCATAAATCTGTGTTTAATTCTAGTGCTTTTACTACATCTCAATTATCAGATTCAACAGTTATATGGTTACTTAAAAAGTCATGAACTACTGTTATATTAAAAAATAAATTTCATAAGTTTTGAAAAATCATTCAAATTATCGTTAAATACATAAAACTTCTTTTTAAATGTTTTCAAAATAAAATGATTAGCGGTAAGTTTAGTGCTAAGTAAAGTAAAGAAAAATAATGTTTTGTTTCACTAAAAATATATGTAATAAGAGTTGGGATAGCTGTTAATCCAGAAGGAATTGTTTTAGCTTTTGCAAGTACAATTACTATTGAAAAAGTAAAAAGAAAAGAAGAAACCAACATCATAAAGATTGAAAAAGGTTTCTTTTTACAAACATCAATAAAATTCTTAGGATTATTATCACCAGTGTTAATTAATTCATTTTCAAGTTTTTTAATTTTTTTAATAAAAGTATTATAGTTTTTTTTCATATTATTCCTATGTGCTATTTACGTTAATATTTTATATTTTTTTCAAAAAAAATAAAAAAAATTTTCAAAAAATAAAAAAAAGATTTCTATAAAATGTTTTTTTGAAATTATTGCTTTTTTTATTTTGTTTTTTTAAAAAAATGTTTATTATTAAATTACACACAAAAAAACAAGGAGTAAATAAAATGGTTATAGGTATTAGCGGAATGATTAGTAGTGGAAAAAGTACACTAACATCATCTTTAGTAAAAAAATTTCCAAATTCAGAAATGTTATTAGAATTTAATGAAAACGACGAAGTTTTCAACACATTTTTAAAGTGATTATATGAACAAAGAGAAAATTTGACAATTGGTTTTCAAACATACATTATTGAAAACCATTCATCAATTTTTGCAGATAGACTAAATAAATTTAAAGAAAGAAATCTAAAAAACAAAGAAAAAGGATTTTTTTTCTTAGATAGATTTTCAATTGAACATCACATCTTTGCTCAAATAAATTTAGCAAAAAAAGAACCTAAATATATGAGAGCATATGAACTAGCTTTTAGAGAATTGATTACACCAGAAGAATTTCCTGATCTTGCAATTTTTTTAGATATTTCTTTTGAAACATTTAAAGAAAGATTTTTCAAGAGAGAAAGAGCTGTAGAAACAGACAATTGAGAAAAAAATAAAGAATATTTTGAAGTTTTACACAGAAATTACAAACCTTATTTTGAAAAATTATGTAAAGAATTTAACTTAAATTATGTTGTAGTAGACACCAACGGTTTAAATGAAGAGCAAGTGGAAGAAAAAGTTATTGAAATTATTAAAAATTACTCGAAAAATAGAAAATAATGATAACGACGAGAAATAAATTTTTATCCTTCATTTTATCGTTTTTCCCTTCTACAAAAGAACGTTGAAAATTATATTCAAAAATCGCAATACCTGTAGTATTGTCCGGTTTTTTAGTATCTTTAAATGGTTTTATTGATAATTTTATGGTTACAGGAATTTCAGGTGGTGTTTCAGCATTAAATTTTGCAAACGCATTCACCGGAATTATTGGTGGAATTTTAATAAGTTACAATGCAATTGGAATGCCTTTATTTGGTCAATTTTGGGGCGCCAAAAAATCAAAAGAAACAAAAGAAGTTTTGAGAACAAGATATTTAATTTCTTTTGCTTTTGGACTTATATTTTCAATTATGATTTTAATATCTCCAGAATTTTTTATAAAGACGATTGCAAAAGATAATAATATAGTCAATGGAGAGCATAGTCAAACTTATTTAGATATTGTAAAACAAGCAACAGATTATATAAAAATAATTGTTATATCTTGAATTTTAATGTCTATTTCTTTTACTACTATTTCTTTATTAAGAGAAACAGGTAATGGTGGAATTTCATTATATATATCATTAACTAGTTTATTAACAAATATAATTTTAAATTTAACATTAATACCAAAATTTGGAGTTGTTGGTTCTGCATGAGCAACTGTTTGTTCAGGTATTGTGAGTTTAGCTGTAAGTTTAGTTTTTATGGGACTCAAAAGTAAAAAAACACTTGTAAATCCTTTAAAAATATTTAAGATTAGCAAAAAAATATGAATATTATTTTTAAAAAGAATACCAAGTTTTCTTTTATCTTCATCTAGCTTTGTTTTTATTTCCATAAGAACTTTTTTATGAGCAGCAGGTTATAAAGTTGGTTCATTGGGTTATGGAGAATATAAGGAGTACTGAGGACTTGGTGCTGCAGCTATTTTAGGAATAACAACATCATTAACCAATATCTTTACATCGACTTTTGGGATTATAGGTGCTAATGTCACGTTGTTTGTTGGAAAAAAATTAGGAAACAATGAAATTGAAGAAGCAAAGAAAAATGCTAAAGAATTAAAGGGATTTCATTTTGTAATTGCATTAGGTTTATCATGTATATTTGCGATTTTAATTATATTTATTCCTTTTATGAAGTTCTTTTCTTCTGGTGTTGAGACTGGTTTAGAAGAGCAATTAAAACAAATAGGGGTATCACAAAATATAATTGATAAACAAAAAGAGTTAGCTTCAGCATATTATTTAAAAGAAATACAACTAACATCAATTTCAATTGCTATATTTAATCCTATATGAATAATTTTTAGTTCTAGTGTTAGAACTATGGAAGCGGGAGGAAAAAATAATTTAACTTCTATATTACAATTTGGTTCAGGAATTGGTCAAATATTGTGATTAACTTTAATAGTTTTTGTTTTTATACCGAATTTTAATTTAAGTTTAAATTATCAATTTGCCTTTTATTACTTTATTTTATTCACTTCGGACTTAGTAAAATTATTTATTTATGAGTTGTTTTATTTTAAAACTAACTGAGCAAGAAACATTACACATTAGAGAAAGAAATCAGTATTAAATTACTGATTTTTTTAAAATAAAAATTTGAGTTTAAACTCAAATTCTTTATTATTTTGTTTGTGCAGCTTTTGCTGCTGCTTTTTTAGCTTCTTTTCTAATTTTTTCTACTCTTTTAGCTTTTCTTTCAGCCATTTCTTTTCTTCTAATTCTTCTCATTTTTTCTCCTATTATGATTGATTTAATTTATTGAATTTTATTGTTTTTTCTTTATTACTTTTTCTTGGTGCTTGTAAAGCTTCTAATATAGGTGTAGCAACAATGTCACCTTTATTAACACCTATTGCAACTCCAGATTCACCTTTTTTAAGTAAGTCAACAGCTTTCATTCCCATTAAAGTAGCTAAGATTCTTTCTTGTGCTGAAGGATTTCCACCTCTTTGCACATGTTCTAAAGCCATTGCTCTAGAAGAAATTCCTGTTTTTTCTTGAACAAAACTTGCAATTTCTTTTAGATTAGGATAAATAAATTCGCTAACTATAGCTATCACACTTCTTTTTTTCATTGTTTTAATTTGGTGTTCAACAACTTTAGCAATTTCTTCTTTAGTCATTGTTAATTCGTTTGTAATAATAATTTCAGCACCAGTTGCTAGACCAGAATATAAAGCTAAATCTCCAGCACCGTGTCCCATTACTTCTAACATTAAAAATCTGTTGTGTGAATTTGAAGTATCTCTTAATTTATCTACAGCTTCAACTATTGTGTTTAAAGCAGTATCATATCCGATTGTGAAATCACTTGATGTAATATCGTTATCAATTGTGCCTGGTAATCCAATGGTTTTAATTCCAAGTTCGTGTAGTAATTGAGCTCCCATATAAGAACCATCACCACCAACAACAACAAGTGCATCTATTCCTAATTCTTCTAAATTTTGTTTAGCAATTTTTCTTGTTTCTTCTTGTTTAAATTCAGGGAATCTTGCTGAAAAAATAAATGTTCCACCTTTTGAAACATAGTCATCAACATTAAATTTTGAAGCAGGAACTATATTTTTTTCATATAATCCTTTATAACCTTCAAAAACTAAAAAAGGTTCTATTTCATTTGCTAGTGCATGTTTAACAACTGCACGAACAGCATTATTCATCCCAGGTGCATCACCACCAGAAGTTAATATTGCAATTTTTTTAATTTCTTTTTTCATTTGTGTCCTTAATAAATAACTATTAAATTATAAATTTTTTTTAAGAAAAATCAAAAAATATTTTAATATTTTTACTTATTTTTTTCCATTTTTAGTTTAAAAATAGTTTTTAATTGTTATTTTGAATTAAAAAAGTTAATTTTTTCGCATTTTTTTCATTTAAAACAACTTTTTTGTATTTTTTTTGTAATTACAGATATAAAATGTCACTTTTTATAAATATGTGTTAATTTAAT
>NZ_JBTGVE010000027.1:0-12621 GCF_054343415.1 Mycoplasma sp. AC157
AAGAAGTAGTTAAGGAAGTTGTTAAAGAAGTTCCAGTATACATTGAAAAAGAAGTAGTTAAGGAAGTTGTTAAAGAAGTTCCAGTATACATTGAAAAAGAAGTCGTAAATGAAGTAGTTAAAGAAGTTTACATTAACGAAGATAAAAAAGAACCAACAAAATACTCTAACTTCTATAATCTAACTCCTTCAAAACAACTTGAAGCATTAGCGGTATATTCACAAAAACTTGAAAAAATCGCTTCTTCTTACGATGAAACAATGATCACATCAACTCAAGACAATAACCAAATCAAAAACGAATTAGATTTAGTATCTAAAGCATTAGAATCATTAGATCAAGCATTTAAAGATGATTATTCACAAAAACTATTACTTTTAGTTAAAAAAGCAACTAAAGAATCAAGTGATAAATTAATGGAAAAAATTAAAGTTTCAGAAGAGTTATTCTACTCAGATGAAAATGCAATTTACTATAAGAAAAATAAATTATCACACGAGTTGTCTTTCATCAATTATGAAAACAAACACATAGGATTTGTAGAAGAAAAGAATTATAAATATGGTGTTATTGAAAACTACAGTTTAAATAAATCACATTTCTTAGTATTTAAAAACAACGTAGTGCAAAAAGTAGAAAAATCAGATCAAACTTCTGCTTTAACAAGTGGTTGAACAAGAAGATCTATTTGAACAACAATTATTTACTGAATCGCATACATAATTTTATTTGTAGTAGTAATTGTTCTTGCAGTTCAAAGATAATATATAACCTATATTTATTTACTCTAATATTAATAAAAGCAATATAAATATAGTATTAAGCACTTAATTAGTAAGTGCAAAAAGTAAAAATATAAAATAAATATTAATTATTTAAATTATTTGTATTATTAACTAAAATAATGCAATAAAACGAAAGGTAATTATGGCAAAACCAAGTGCGAAAATTGTGTTAGGTGGACTTGCAGCTGCTGCTTTAGTAACATCTGTAGTAACCACTGTAGTAGTTTTTTGAAATAGAAAAAGTAATGAATGAACTTCTGATGAATATGCAAAAGCAAAAGCAGAAGTACAACAATTAATTGATAAAGTTAAAGATCCAAAAGCAAAAAGAGCATTCCAAAATAGATTAAATAAATTAAAAGAATACTCTACTAAAAATGTTGACTTATTAAAACAACTAAAACAAGATGTTACAAAAGCTTTAAGTGATCAAAAAAACAACAGAACTACTGAACAAATTTCTAAAGAAGTTGGAAGTAAAATTAATTCTATTTCCGACAAAACCCCAATTAAAAACATTTTAAAAGATGAATATAAAGCAACTGATACAACAAATAAAGGTGCTTTACTTTCATTAGAAGATAAAGTAGATAAAGTTTTAGAAGCACAAGACTTAATTTCTAAAGTTGAAGATGCTGAAATTAAAAAACAATTATCAGACGATTTTGCAAACGCAAAAACTATTGAAGAAATTGATGCAATTATTGAAAAAGCAAAACAAGAAGTAGCTGCTAAACAAAATCAATTAGAACAAGCAAAAAAAGAAGCACAACAAGTAATTGATTCATTAGATAATGTTGATAAAAAAGCAGATCTAAACAAAGAATTAAGAGAAGCTACAACTGCAGCTGAAGTTGCTAAAATTTTAGAAAAAGCAAAACAAGAAAAAAATAAAGAAGTAAATTCTGATTTAACTTCTGATAAAGCAGAAGCATCTAAATTAAATGATTCAGTTAAAGATCAAAGTAAAAAAGATGAATTTGCTAAACAAATAGCAAATGCTACTTCAAAAGAAGAATTAGATCAAATTAAAGCTAAAATTGAAGAAACAATCAAAGCTGAATCAGGTGATGATGCTTTAGTTAATGCTAAAAAAGAAGCTTTAAAAGAAAAAGTTGATCAAAACCCTAACCTTTCTGATGACAAAAAAACAGAGTTAAAAACTGCTATCGATAATGCTTCTACTTTAGAAGATACACAAGCAGCTGAAACAACTGTAAATAAAGAAATTGAATCAGCAAATAAAAAAGCTGATTTAGCAAAAGAAATCGAAAAAATTTCCGATCCTGCTAAAAAAGAAGAATTAAAAAATAAATTAAATGAAATCCAAGGATCATCAGATGATTCTAAATTAGCAGAAGTTGAAAAAGAAATTGCTGATCAAATTTCTGATGCAAGAGTAAAAGCAGAAGAAGCAATTTCTAAATTAGATGGTTTATCTGAATCAGAAAAAGAAACCATTTTAAACAATTTAGATAAAGCAAACTCAACCGAAGATTTTGCAAATGTTGCTAACCAAGCAAATAACCGTTTTGAAGAAGAAAAAGCAGCAGTTAAAGAATTAGTTGACAAAATTTCCGATCCTGCTAAAAAAGCAGAATTAGAAAAACAATTAGAAGAAGCAAGCAATGTTTTTGATCTTAAAGATGTAGCAACAGAAGCAAAATTAGCTGACAAAAAGGCAGAACTTTTAGCTGAAGTTGAAAATTTAAGCGATGCAACTAAAAAACAAGAATTAAAAGATAAAATCACTAATGCAGATAGTGATGTATCTTTAGCAGTGCTTGAAAAAGAAATTGCACTTGAAAAAGCAAAAGAAGCAACAACAAATGATCTGGATAAAACTAAATTAGATGCACAAGCAGAAATTGACAAACTTCAAGATCCTGCATTAAAAGAAGAGTTAACTAAAGAAAAAGATTCAGCTCTTACTACTGAAGATTTAAATACAGTTATTTCTAAAGCAAAAGAAGCTCAAAAATCTGAATTAGAAGAATTAAAAACAGCAACTGAAAACGCAATTAATAAAGTTACCGATCCTTATGAAAAAGAAAAACTTCTTCATGACTTAAATAACGCTTCTAATAAAGAAAATGCAACTGATGAATTACTTGTTATTAAAGAGCAAGCAGAAAAACAAGCAAACAACGAATTAACTAAAGCAAAAGAAGCAGCACAAGCTGAAATCAATAAAGTAACCGACGAAGCTAAAAAAGCAGAATTAAACAAAGAATTAGAAGCTGCTACAAGTATTGATGCAGTTAATGAAGTAAAAGCAAAAGCACAAGCAGAAGTTGCAAAACAAACTTCAAATTCCAAAGACTTAGCAGCCCACGAGATTAGCAAAGTTAGTGATCCTGCTAAACAAGCAGAATTAAACAACGAACTTGCAAATGCTTCTACACCGGAAGAAGTACAAACAGTCGCTAATAAAGCTAAAGAAGCACAAAATGCTGAAATCGAAGCAGCAAAAGCAGCAGCAAAAGCTGCAATTGATGCATTAGATCCAACTAAATCACAATCATCCATTGATGCTTTAAACACAGAATTAGCAGCAGCTACTACTTTAGAGCAAGCAAACGCTATTAAAGCAAAAGCAGAACTTGCAAAACAAAAAGAAAGTGTAACTGACCCTGTTGAAGCTTCTAAATTAGATGCACAAGCTGAAATTGCTAAAGTAACTAACAGCGAAACTGCAAAAGAACTTAATGACAAATTAGCAGCAGCAACAACACAAGAGCAAGTACAACAAGTTATTAACGATGCCAAAGCAGAGCAAGCAAAAGAACTTGCAGTAGCAAAAGCAAAAGCGAATGCTGAAATTGCTAAAGTAACTAATCCAGAAGTTAAAGAAGCATTAAACAACGAATTAAGTGCTGCTACTTCAACTGCTGAAGTTAATGCAATTATCCAAAGAGCAAAAGAAGCACAACAAAGAGAATTAGCTGCTCTAAAAGCAGAAGCATTAGCAGAAATCAATAAATTGCCACAAAGTGATTTAAAAGATCAACTTAAAGATAATTTAGAAGCTGCTACAACTGCTGAAGCAATTAATGCACTAAAACAAGATGCAATCGATGAATTAACAAGAGCAAAAGCAAAAGCACAAGAAGCGGCATTATACGAAATTAATAAAATTGTAGATCCTACAACAAAAGATGCTCTTAAAAAAGAATTAGAAGCAGCTTCTTCACTAAGTGCAATCAATGATGTAAAACAAAAAGCAATGGATGCAAACGCTTTAGAATTAGCAAAAGCTAAATCAAAAGCTCAAGCAGCAATTGATGAATTAGATCCACTTAAATCAAAAGAGTTAATTGACCAATTAACTAAAGATTTAAACTTATCTTCTTCAATTAGCGGGGCAAACGAAGTAGAAGCAAAAGCTAAATTAGCAAAAGCACAAGAAGCAGCCACTGATGAATTAGCAGCTAAAAAATTAGAAGCAGAAGCAGAAATTAACAAATTAGGTGATCAAGCAACTAAAGATGAACTAAATGCTTTAAAAGATGCAGCTGATACTTTAGAAAAAATTCAAGAAGTAATTAACAAAGCAAAAGATAAACAATTTGAAGATTTATCTAAAGCAAGAGAAGCAGCTTCATATGAAGTAGAAAAACTTACAAACCCAGAAGTTAAAGATGCTTTAAATAACGAATTAAGTGCAGCTAAAAGTCTAGAAGCTCTTAATGCTATTAAAGAAAGAGCAAAAGAAGCACAAGCAACTGAATTAGCAAACGCTAAAGAAAGTGCAAAACTTGAAATTGCTAAAGTAAGTGATCCTGAAACTAAAGCTCAATTAACAACACAATTAGAAAATGCAAACAACATTAGTGTTGTTAAAGATATTGAAGCAAAAGCAAAAGAAAATAATCCTTCTACTGAAACAAAAGTTGCTAAAAATGATATAACTTATGAAATTGAAAAAATAAGTGATACTACTGCCAAAGAAAACTTAACTTCTGAATTAGAAAATGCTAAAACTCCAGAAGAAGTACAAAAAGTTAAAGAAAAAGTAGAAGCACAAAAAGCAAAAGAATTAGAAGCAGCTAAAGCAAAAGCAAGAGAAGAAATTGCAAAACTAGATACAACTAATTCTGCTGCTGCTATAACTAACTTAAATAATGAATTAAACTCTGCTAATGATATTAATGCAGTTAATGAAGTTATTGCAAAAGCTAAAGTAGAAAAAGCAAAAGAAAGTGCAGCAACAGATTTAGATAAAGCTAAATTAGATGCAAATGCACAAGCAGACAAACTACTTAATAATGATAAAAAAGAAACTTACAAGCAAGAAATTGCCGCAGCTACAAACGAAAGTGAATTAAATAACGTTAAAGATAGAATTAACGCTGATTTAACTACTGAATTAAATAATTTAAAAGAAGCAGCAAAACAAGAAGTTAAAACAAGCGATATTAACATTTCAATTGCTGAAAAATTTAATGCTGAAATCGATGCAGCAACAACCCCAGCACAAGTAGAGAAAATTAGAAATAGATTTAAAGATTACTTTAAAACAGAAGTACAAGATGTTATTAATTCCTTATCTGATTCAAATAAAGAAAAAGCAGCATTAAATCAAGAATTAGCACAAGCAAATGAAATTTATGAGCTTAATTCAATTAAAAATAGAGCACGTGTTTCTAAAGAAAATGAAGTAAATAATGCTAAACCACTTGCTTCTTATGAAATTGAAAAACTAACTAATCCAGAAATTAAAGAAAAATTCAATACTGAATTAAATAATGCAACTACTCTTGCAGAAGTAGAATCTATTAAACAAAGAGCAAAAGAAGCACAAGCAACAGAATTAGCTAACGCTAAAGAAATTGCTAAATTTGAAATTAGTAAAATAACCGATCCAACTACAAAAGCAGCATTAGAAGATGAACTCGCTGCTGCAACTAATGTAGTGCAAGCAAATGAAGTTGCTAATAAAGCAAAAACAGCAAAAGCAAAAGAAAATGCATCAACTAATGAAGATAAAGCAAAAGTTGAAACAAATGCACAAGCAGATCAAATTCTTGATGAAACTAAAAAAACAGAGTTTAAAGATAAAATTAATAATGCTATAACTATTGAAGAAATCAATGCAATTAAAAATGAAATTGCAAATGATTTAACAACTCAATTAAACGAGCAAAAAGATAAAGCAAACGCTTTAAAAGATAAACTTTCAAATCAAGAAATTAAAGATAAATTTGCTGCTGAAATTAATGCTGCTACTACAAGTACTCAGTTAGAAGCAATTAAAGATAGAATTACTAAAGCATTAAAAGCAGAAGCACAAGCTGCAGTTAATTCATTAGAAAAAGAAGCACAAAAACCTTCTTTAAATCAAAAATTAGCAAGTACTAACTCTCCTGAAGAAATCGTTAAAATTAAAGAATTTGCACAAGCATTACTTGAAGCACATTTATTAACTGATAAACTTCAATCTTCTGATGAAAGAGTAAAATTTGCTCGCGAACTTGATGATATTAATGATGAAGATAAAGCAAAAGTTGAAGAAGTAATCCAAAAAATTAAAGAAGCAATTGCAAAACAAGGTAATGCTGATTCAATCCAATTAGCAAAAGAAAAAGCAAAAGCAGAAATAGCAAAAATTCTTAATGAAAGTGATAAAACAAGTTTAAATAGTGAATTAACAAACGCTTCATCTTTAAGTGATGTTAATGCAATTATTGAAAAAGCTAAACAAAAACAAGAGCAAGAATTAAGTGAACAAAAAACTCAAGCTAACATTAAAGCAAATGATATTAAAGATGAAGCACTTAAAGCTGATCTTAAAGCAAAAGTAGATGCTGCTACAAATATTGAAGAATTAAATAAAGTTAAAAAAGCAATTGAAGATCAACTTGCTAAAGAACTAGCAGCAGCAAAACAAGCAGCAGAAGTTGAAATTGCTAAACTAAGCGATGAATCTAAAAAACAAGAGTTAAGAACTGAATTAGAAGCAGCAACAACTACTGATGATGCTAATGCAGTTAAAGATAAAGCGCTAAGAGAAAAAGAAAAAGAACAATACTCTAATGAAGTAGATAGAAAGAAAGTTGATGCTCGTTCTGAAATAGCTAAATTAACTAAACAAGAAAATAAAGATCCTTTAAATACTGAATTAGATTCTGCTAATACAGTTGAATTAGTGCAAGCAGTAATAGATAAAGCGATTGCAAAACAAAAAGAAGAATTAGCTCAAACAAAACAAGAAGTTAAAGCTGAAATTGCAAGAATTTTAGAAGATCCTAAAAAAACTGAACTTTCAAATAAAGTTGATCTTTCTTCAGTTGATACAGTTGATAAAGTAAATGCTATTAAAACAGAAGCACAAGAATACTTAAATACTAAAAAAGCAGAAGTAACTAAAATGGTTGCTAAACTTGAAGGATTAGCTAATAAATCAGAATTTGATACTGAATTAACAAATGCTGATATAGAAACTAAATTAAAAGCATTAGAACAAAAAGTTAAAGAAGCAATTCAAGCTGAAAAAGATAAATTAACTAACTCAATTAATGACGGAACAATTACTAAACAAGATGTAATAAGTAGTTTAATTGATCAAACACATAATGCTAATTCTATTGCAGATCTTAAAGCAATTGAAACAAAAGTTGCTAAAGAAAAAGAATTGCAAAGAGCAAGAAATGAAGCAATGAAAATTGTTAACAAATTAAGTGATAATAATGCTAAAAAATCAGAACTTACAACCGCAATTAATAATACATCTGAATTCTCTAATATTACTTTAGAAAAAAACAAAGCACAAGCATTATTAGATTCTTATAAAACTGATGCAAAAGCAGCAATAAGAAGATTAACTGGTGATGATACACTTGTAAATAAATATAATGGTAAAACAGCAGAAGGTAAAACTGAAGCAGAATATAAACAAGCAAAAACCGATGCTCTTGCAGATTTAAGTAGAAAAGCACAAGAAGTTAAAAATCAAATTGATGCACTTGGTTTATCAAATACTCAAAAAGATCATTTCAAAAATGAAATAAATAATGCACATAATGACAATAACTCTGATATTAGTTCATTTACTACAATTAAAGGAACTGCAGACGATTTATTAACAAAAGTTAATGAAGCAAAAGCATATGTAAGTAACCTTAAAGCAGCACAGTCTTACAAAGATAAAATTGATGCAGCTTTAAATAATGATGCAGTTAAAGCAATTAGAGATGATGCGATGAGACATCTAGAAGAATCTAGAACTAATGCTACAAATGCTGTTAATACATTAAGAGGATTAAATCAAGATGGTGAAACACATGATACATATACTGCTAAATTAACTGATGCTGGAGATAATCAAGATAAACTTGATGCTTTAGGTATTGAAGCAACTGCAAAATTTGTTAATATTAGAGATGCAGTTGAATCATCAATTAATTCCATTAGTAATGCTTCTAAAAGAGAAGAAATTACTAATGAATGAAAAGCGTTAAAAGCAAGTTGAGATACAAATGTTGAGAAGAAAACTGTAACAGAAATTTATAAAATAAGAGATAAAGTTACAAAAGAAAATGCTCGTCAACTAGCAGAAGATGCAATTAATAAATTAGTAGATGGAAATGAGAAAACCAATTTAAGTAAAACTATTAATAGTTCTAGTTCTAATATTGCAAAAATTGAAGAAGCAAAACAAAGTGCAATCAAATCTCTTGATACTTCTTTAAGAGAAGCAAATGAAGCTGTTGCTAAATTAGTAGGTCACAGTGATCATGATACTTTAAATAATAAAATTAATCCAAATAGAGAAAATCAAACAGAATTAATTAAAATACGAGAAGAAGCAAAAACTAAATTTAATGATAAAGTTTCTGAAGTTAGAGCAATTATTAATAGTTTAACTGGAAGTACAACTGAAGATGCTTCAGACTATAATTCTAAGAAAAAAGAATTAAGTGATCAACTTAATGCTGCAGGCACTGTAACTAAATTAGAAGAAATAAAAACAAAAGCAGAACAAGCAAAAAGAGATGAAACTAATTTAGAAAGTGCTAGAGCACATGCATTAGAAGATGTTAAGAGATTAAAAGATGATACTATAGAAAAAACTAATATTACTAATGCTATAAATAATGCAACAACTCCGGGAGAAATAAGAGACCAAGAAACAGAAATTGCTAAAATTATCAATGCACAAAAAACAACAACAAATAATGCAATTTCAAAATTAGATGGACATCCAGATAAAGC
Organism: Mycoplasma sp. AC157; assembly: GCF_054343415.1. Classification (NCBI taxonomy): domain Bacteria; kingdom Bacillati; phylum Mycoplasmatota; class Mollicutes; order Mycoplasmatales; family Mycoplasmataceae; genus Mycoplasma; species Mycoplasma sp. AC157. The sequence goes on from NZ_JBTGVE010000027.1 coordinate 9,000, forward strand.
AAGTTTAAAAAGTAGAGTAACTGCTGCTGAAAATCAAGAAAATGAGCAAGGAAGATTAGAATCTATAGAAAATGATGCAAATGATAAATTTACTGCTTCAAAAAGATTAGCACAAGATGAAATTGAAAAACTTGCTTCAACTAATCCAAAAAGACAAGAGTTAATGACTAGCTTAAATAGCACTAATACAAATACTGTAACTAAATTAAATGAACTTAAAGAAGAAGCAAAAAAACAAAAACAACTTGAAGATGCAAGAAATGCTGCTTTGCCAGTTATTGAAAGATTAAAAGATTCTAAAAAATCTGAACTTAAAAATGCTATAAATACTGCAACTGAAGTTTCTCATATTGAAGCTAAAAAAACAGAAGCAGAAGGAATCTTAACTACTGAAAAAGAAAAAGCAAGAAAAGCAATAGAAAAACTAACTGGTGATGATTCACTAAAAGGAACCTTTAATGGACAATCTGCTGATGATAGAACACAAGAACAGTATGAAACAACAGTAACTGAAGCAACTAATAAATTTAAAGAAAAACAAACTACAGCTAAAACTACTATTGATGGATTAAGTCATTTAAGTGAAGAAAGAAAAAATCATTTTAAAAATGAAATTACTAATACTTTAGCTAATGAAAATGCTGATATTAGTTCTATTAATACTATTGTTGATAATGCAAAAGATGAAAACAGAAGAGCAGAAGAATTAGCAAGTGCTAAAGCATCAGCTCTTGTAGTAGCTAATAACTTAAAACCACAAAATGAAGGTGGTACAAGAGAACAAGTTTTAAGAAATATCGAAGCAGCTACATTAGTTTCAGAAGTAACTAAATTAAAACAAAATGCACAAACTTTAATTGACAATTCTAGAAGAGCAGCAGAAACTAAAGTCCTTAAACTAAGGGGGTTGGATGAAGGTAATGATCAAACTTATGATAGATACAATACCAAATTAACAGAAGCTGGTAATAATCAACTAAAACTAGATAGACTTAAAGATGAAGCTGAACATAAATTTAACACTGTAGCAAGTGTTACTGAAGGTAAAATTAATGGATTACCAGATGGTGAAGACAAAAACAATTTAGTAAGAAAATGACAACAAATGTTAAATGGACCTGCTGATGATAAAACAATTACTAAGGTAAAAGAAATTGATGCTGAAGTAACAGCAGTAATTAACAAAATCGACAGAGAAAGAGAACTTCCTTCACTTAAACAATATATAGATATGTTACTAGATGGAAATGCTATTAAAAATAATGCCAACGAATTCTATAATAATGCAATTAAACCTAATTCAACTTCAACAGGAAAAGATGTTAGAGATGTTATAGGTCAAATAACTATTGAATTAAAAAGATTAAATAGAGAAGCAAAAACTTATATAACTAATAAATTAGCTGGTGATACTAGTGGAACAAAAGAAACTTTAATTGCAGAACTTAATGGACATGTATTAAGTCAAGCTGATATTAAAGCTAAAAAAGCAAGAGCAGATGAAATATTTAATGCTAAAAAAACAGAAGTATTATTATATGCTGAAAAATTAAGTGATGCTAATAAAAATACTATTACTGAAAAAGTAAATGGTAATAGTGATGGTTCTGTACAACCAGCAGAAAGTATTGAAAGATTAAATCAAATTTTAGCACAAGCAAAAACTTTAAAACAAAAGGAAGATGAAGATAAAATACAACCTGCCTATAATGCTGCTAATGATTCTGTTAATAAAATAAAAATGAGTATTCAAAATAGTGATGGAAGTTTTGATTATACATATTATAATCAAGGTGATGCATTATCCCAAAGACTAAAAAGAGCAAATAGAGAACAAAATCTTGAAGAATTACAACGTATTAAAGAAGATGCAGAAAAAATATGAAATCCTATCAAAGATGAAGCAATTGCTCAAGCTTTAAATATTCAAAATCCTACTACAAGAGAGTCAAGAATTAATCAAATTAATAATGCATATGATATTAATGAATTGAAACAACAAATTAATTATGCTAAAAATGATGTAACAACTGAAAACAATCAATATGCTGCTTTAAGACGACCTGCAAGAGATGCAATTGCTAAACTTAATGGAGATGAAGCAGATAAAGATAGATTAACAAAACTATTAGATTCAACAATTGATAGTAGTGAAATAGAAAGAATTAAAACTGAAGCAGAAAAAATCTTTAATGATAAATTAATTGCTGTTAAAGCAAAAATTACTAATAAAAATGATTATAGTCAAGATCAAAAAACTGCTAAATATAATGAATTAAATAGTAAAACAGATATTGAAGGAATAATAAGTGTTGAAAAAGCGGTTGATTCATATAATTCAACAAACGATCCTTTAACAAACGAAAAACAAGCAATTATAGACAGAATGTATACTCAAGGAATAACTCCACCAAGCGGTTCTTCTTCTTCTTCTTCTGTAATATCTTATGCTTTACGTCCACAAGAAATTGAAACTTATATTAATAGAGTTAAAGAAGCTTCAACAATTCAAGATGCTAATGCTATTGAACTTGAATATGCACTTAATTCAGTATTTGATACAAGAAGACTTACACATCTTAAAAATAAAGTTACAAACGATATTAATGCTAAATTAAGTAGCAATCAAGTTGATAATTGACGTAGTTATTGAAGAACAGATATTTTACCAGCACCATCTATTAATGAACTTGGTAAAAAATATGTTAACTATAGACAAAATAATAATATAGGTAAACCAGAAAATCAATCAAGTGAAGAGTTTAGAAAAGATTTATTAAGAGATTGACATAAATGAGCCCAAGAACCTGCAATTGAATGAGCAAAAGGACTTGTTAAACAATCTACTAATATGACAATAGAAAGAAAATACACTGCACTCAATGAATTAAGTCAAGTAACATCATTATTTGACTTCACAGATTGATTGAGTAAAAATCATTCTTATGACAATATTATCCCTAATTCACTTCCACAAAATACAAATATTAGATTCTATGATGGACAAAATTATACAGAATTGAAATAACATCCAAAAACACAGAGCAAATCTGTGTTTTTCTTTATTAATATATTAATAAATATTAAATAATTAAAGAGTTATAGATTTCTATACTAGGGGTTTTTAAATATTTTGTTTAATATATAAGTAATAATATTTATATCTTTATTTAAGTAAAAATAAGTATTAATAATTTATATACTAATATTTTAATTTAAAATGCTATAATTATATAAAATAATATAATATTTAGGTGATAAAATGAGTAAAGAAGAAAGAAATTCATTAATAAAAAAAGCAATAGACAATTTAAAAAATAAAGATATTAATGAATTACCACAAATAATGGAAAGAAATGAAAAAGGTTCCTGAAAAAGAATGCAAGAATGCATGAAAAACTTATCTAAATTATAATTTATTTATAACTAAAGAAAATATCTCCAATAATTAATTATTGGAGATGTTTATTATGAAATTGCAAAACAAAAAAGAGTATGCAAAAAATGTATATAATAGTTTAAATAACTGTTTAAAAATAGCAAGTAAAAACCTTAAATAAAAAAACAAAAATCCCTAAAATAAGGGATAATTGGTTACTTTTTGTTTTTAACTGGGAAATTA
>NZ_JBTGVE010000028.1:0-12241 GCF_054343415.1 Mycoplasma sp. AC157
TATTAAATATGCGAAAAAAAATAAAAAAATCCCGTCAACTGGGAAAGACGGGATAAAAAATATATAAATTTTTACTTTATAAAATATTATCAAATATTGTAAAAAAAGTGTTATAATTATTATACATAGAATAAAATATTTCATTCAAGTATAAAATGAATATGAAAAATCTCCAATTGCTACTTGGAGATTTTTTTTAATTTTCCTTGAATGAATAATTTAAAACTATCTTATAATTTAAGAACTATTATTAAAATAATTATTAATTTTATAAGTTTCATAGAATTTAATATTTCACCCAAGGAAAATATGAATATTTTTCTTATTCATAATTTAATTATACTTTTAAAACAGAAATTTTTAGTTTATTTTTATAAAATATTAATCTAAAAACTATATAATTATAAATAAAGAGGTGAAAAATGACTAATGAAGAAAGAACAAAAATTATTAATGATTATATAATGAAATTGAAAGAAGAAGGAATTGATAATTTACCTGAAATTATGTAAAGAAATGAAAAAGGTTCCTGAAAAAGAATGCAAGAATTCATGAAAAATTTATCTAAACTCTAATTAAAATAAAATAAAAGCACAATTTTTGTGCTGTTTTCTATATAAAAAAATTAGCCATTATCCCCGACCGGAAAGCTAATTTTCAGTTCTATACCGTATTGTTTTTATAGTGCCTAGTATAGGTGGAGGGTGCGGGTCCAAATCACTTAATTATATTCTATCATTAAAATTCACTATTTTTATAAAAAATATTAAAATTTCTCAAAAATAAGGGACAATCAGTTATTTTTATTTTTAACTGGAAAACTAAAAAAGCAGGTAAGAGAATTTTAAAAATATCTTACACTTACACTTCCAACACTTTCCTGAACTACTTTCCCTACTACTTATTTAATTTATAAATTCTATTTTTATTAGAACCTTCTTTTATTAGCAACTTTTCTTCAATCATTTTAGTTATTATTTCATTTGCTCTTGAATATTTCACTTTTAATAATTTTTCTATTTCATTAGTTTTAAAAAAATCTTTGTTTTTAGCATAATTAATAATTAATTGATACTGTTTCTCTTTTTTATTAATTTTTATTATTTTATCTCCGGTTTCTATATTTATCTCCGGTGTTTTGTCAAATTTATCTCCGGTTTCTATATTTATCTCCGGTGTTTTGTCAAATTTATCTCCGGTTTCTATATTTATCTCCGGTTTTATTAAGTTTTTGTTTTTTTGTTTATAATCAATTTTAAAATTTAGATTTTTTGTATTTTCCTTATATTCTTCTATTTCAAAACCTTCAATATTTTGTTTATAATTTAAATTTTTTAAAATCACAGTAAATCTTCTATTATCTGATTTAAATTCCGGTTTTAACTTTTGACTATAATTTTCTTCTTTTTGGTAATAATCAAATATTTTGAGTAAACCACTACCACGTCTTTCCATTAAATTTAATCTACTAAAAAGATCGGCAATAATTGGATTTCTTCTTTCAGAATTGATTTCTTCAATATTTTCTTCTTGTATTAATTTACCATTATACATTCCACCAGGTGAAGAAATTTCCATTCTATCATCAAAAATGTTTATAGTTACTTCAGTTCCTTTAATTGAATAATCTCTATGAATTAAAGCATTAACCAAAACTTCTTGGATTACTTTCATAGGATAATCAGGATAATTTTTACGACCAAAATCTATCTTTTTTCACATATTTTTGGAATTTCTGGAAATGAATTTAATTCCAGAATCTAATAAATATAATAAATTACCACTAAATTCTTCATCGTCTAAAGCTTCTGCAAGTGAATGTGTTTTTGTTAATCCATTTCATCTGGTTGCAAAAATTCTTGAATGTCTTACTATTTGACCATCTGCTAATAGTGCTCCACTATTATTTAAATAATTATCATTTGAAACTAATCCAAAGGATTTAAAGTCTTTTAATGTAAGTTTATGTTCTGTAATTTGATAATAAAATGAAATTAAATAACTAAAGGAAGAAACATCATAGCTGATATTGGTTTTAAAACTATCTCAAGTTTCATTAGAACCTTGAAGAATTAAAGTTTTTAAATCGTTTCCCTTTATGACTACACTTTGATTTCCTATTCTTCTATAAGCAAGGTAACTACCGCCTTTATTTAGATAATAAGGAGTTTGCTGACCTTTTTTTACATCTAAAACTATAAATTTTTTGTCTTGTTCTTCATAAATCTTTAAATCAAAAGATGGAAGTGGTTCCATAACATCTTTTATGACGCTACTAATATAATCAGAGTCTTTGTAAATATCTGTTAATCCCACTAATTTATCACTTTTATCTTCTATACCAAAAAAGATTTTTCCACCGTTTGTATTAGCAAAAGCACTTACTGTTTTTAATCAACTATAGAAATCCTTTTTTTCTATTTTTTCTTTTTTTTCATATTCAGTTGTTTCTCCAAGATATTTATCTAATTTCATTTTTATCCTTTTCTTTTATACATATTAATATTATATTACATTGTGTAATAAAATATTTTTAAATAATAAAACATTGCTTTGAAAGATAAGATTTTTATTCAAAAAAATTTTCTACAAAAAATTGAACACATTGCCAAAAAGTGCTATAATAATAGTATAAATACATTTTCACAATCCTAAATTAATTAAGATAAACTTAATTAATGAAAAAAACTCCATTCCCTTAAAATGGAGTTTTTATTTAAGGTTAGTGGAAAATGTATTAATTATTTTAAAATTTAATTAATATTAGAATTATAATTATTAAAATTAAAATTCGCTCCACTTTTGAACCTTTATTTTAAATACATTTTTCACCTCCTTATGTGACTAAAGTGTTAGTCACATTTTAATATTACCACAGAATTTATTTTGTTACGAAAATACGGAAAAAATTGGGATTTTTGGTTTATTTTTCCTAAAATTTTACTCTATATTTACGATAATTTTAGTTATTTTTAATTTAAAATAATTTAAAAAATAGTACCTTAAATATGACTATAAAAATCTTCATCTTTTCTTTAAAAGAATATCGCAATTTAATCTTGTTTTTCTAAAATATTCTACTAATTTTTATTTATAATTTATTTTGATTTTAGTTTTATAACATTTTACAATTTTCACAAAGTATTTATGGATATCTCGTATATCAATGTTGTTATAAATATCTAAAATTGATTTTTTCTCCTTTCTTTTTTTTATATCTAAGTCCAATACAAGGCAGGAACCTTTAATGGACAATCTGGTAATGGTAGAACACAAGAACAATATGAAACAACAGTAACTGAAGTAAAAAAAGAATTTGTAAAAAAACAAGATGCAGCTAAAACTACTATTGATGGATTAAGTCATTTAAGTGAAGAAAGAAAAAATCATTTTAAAAATGAAATTACTAATACTTTAGATAATGAAAATGCTGATATTAGTTCTATTAATACTATTGTTGATAATGCAACAGATGAAAACAGAAGAGCAGAAGAATTAGCAAGTGCTAAAGCACAAGCTGTGAATATTGCTAATAAATTAATAGTAAGAAACGGAACTAATGAAAGAGGAAGAGAACAAATAAATAGCGATATACAAAAAGCAGACTCAGTAGGAAAAGTTGAAGAATTAAAAAAAGAAGCACAAAAAATTCTTGAGAATAAAGTAACTTCAGTAACTAATAAACTTCTTATCTTAGAAGGTTTAAATGAAGGTGGTAACCAAACAAAAGCAAATTACGATAACAGATTATCTAATTTAAAAGCAAATAATCAAGCAACTTTAACAGAACAAGAATTAGATACATTATTAAGTGATATAACAAATGCTTATAATGGTATTTATGACAGTGCTCATGATGCTATAAACCATCTACAAGATGGTTCAGCAAAACAAGCATTAATTGCTAGATTAGGAACAAAAGGACAATTAATTGATAGTAATAATAATGTAGCTAAATTAAAAGTAATTAAAGAAGAAGCTGAAAAAGAATTAGAAAAAGAATCTGCTTTAAGAGAATTAGCTAAACTTAAAGATGATAATAGTGTAAGAATAGCACAAGAGAGAATTATTAATAATGCTAACTCAAATAAACAACAAATTATAGATGCAAAAATTGCTATAACAACTGAATTAACAAGATTAAATGGTGAAGCTAAAACTTATATAGAAACCAAATTAACTGGTGATACATCTGGAACAAAAGAACAACTAGTTAATGCTTTTGAAAATTCTATATTAACTGAACAAGATATTGAAGCTAAAAAAGCACAAGCAGATGAAATCTTTAATGCTAAAAAAACAGAAGTATTATTATATGCTGAAAAATTAAGTGATGCTAATAAAAATACTATTACTGAAAAAATAAATGGTAATAGTGATGGTTCTGTATCACCAGCAGAAAGTATTGAAAGATTGGAGCAAATTTTAGCACAAGCAAAAAGATTAAAACAACAAGAAGATGATGCACAAAAAGAACCAATTAGAAATGCTGCACTAGCAATTGTAGAAAAATTCACTAATAGTAGTAATGGAAGTCCATGAAATCCTAAAGGTAGAGAATGAAAAAGAAGATTAAGTGATCAAAATCTTTCACTTGATGAAATTAAACATATAAAAGATGAAGTCGAATCAACTTTTAACAAGTTAAAAGCAGAAGCAACAAATGAAGCATATAGTATTAGTGATTCTTCTGAAAAACAAAGAATTTTAAATCTTATTAATAATGGATCATCAGGAAATTATTATGACAACAGTGCTGAAGATTATGAAACATACAAAACAAATGCAATTAATATTGTGCAAACAGAAAGAAGAAATAGAGAATCTCAAAAATCAAATGCTAGAGCAATGATTGCTAAACTTCAAGGTGATGCTTACAACCAAGACAAATTAACTAAAGAACTTGATGAAGCAACAACACAAGATCAATACAATGCAATCGAAGAAAGAGCAAGACAAGTTATTGCAAACAAAAAAACTCAGGTTCAAGGAAAAGTTACAGGAAATCCAAAAATCACAAGACAAGAAGAAAGAACTAGATTGGGAGAAAGAATTAAAGCTGCTCAAACAATTGCAGACTTGAATACTATTGAACACGATGTAGACAATTACTCATATGTTGGTGATCCAATTAGAGATGCAAAAGAAGAAGCAATTGAAAGAATGAAACAAAAAGGAGAATCTACTGTTGCTGGAGCGCCTTCTTCTTCTTCTTCTATATATATACTAACACAAGAACAAATAGAAACATTTAATGCAAGAGTTAGAAATGCAACTTCAGTTGATGAAGTAAATAGAATCGAAAAAGAATACATTCAAACAACATTCTTTGATACAAGAAGAATTGTTACATTGAAACAACAAATTGGTAACTATGTAACACCAAAAGCTGGAAATGATAGTAATAAATATGTTGCTTGATACAACTACTTTAAAAATACATTGGAAAATGAAACATCAATCAAACAACTTGGAAGAAACTTTGTTCAATATGTAAATAATAATGCTATTGGTGGTGCAACATCAGAAACTCACCGTCAAGAATTACTAAAAGAATGACACAAATGAGCACAAGAACCTGGAGTTGAATGAGCAAAAGGATTAGTCTTAAATTCAACAACTCTAAGTTGAGATGATAAATATAGATTGATTGATAAATTAGTATTAATTCATTCATTATTTGACTTCACAGATTGATTGAATGAAGCACATAAAGCAGATAACAACATCCCAAGTTCAATTCCCACAAGTAGTACAATTAGATTCTTTGATGGATATAACTGAACAGAAATTCAATAAAACTAAATTATCACAAAGTTTTAAACAATATAAAAAAGTTAACATCTTAATGTTAGCTTTTTTTATTATCAAAAACTCAATTCCAATTTAGGGCTAAATTTTGCAAAAATCAAATGATATAACAAAAAAATAAATAAAAAGTGAAATAAAAGCATATTATCAAATTTAGCACAAAATTCCTTACAGTTACAATGATTATGGTAAACTTAAAAAAATGTAATTAAATTAGATAAATAAAAAACTGTTTTGCCCGATAAAATAGGCATAAACGATTTTTCATTATTAAAACTGGGAAACTTAAAATTTGTAACTATTATCACATAGCAAATGAATATACCTTATTTTTCTTTATTTAGATTCAATATCTCTTCTAGAGTTGTTTTATAACTTATATCTTTAATTTCTTTTTTATTATTTTTAAGAAAAATTTTGGTTACCATCAACCTACCTGAATCATAGTTAAAAGTTGAACTTCAATTTCTTTTATCTTGAAGATGGTTCTTTGAAAAATCAATCTCTTCTAAGAAAAATCCTGACAAATCATTTAGAAAAACAAATTTATTATTGTTTTCTACTTCAAATGAATAATTAAATTTTAAAACAAGAAAATGAACTTGTTTTTTAGTTTGGACTAAACTTTTATAATCTGTTTTTAACTGTTTAATTGCTGCAACCGCATCATTTATTTTCTTTGCTACCTTTAAATTTACCACAAAAATATCATTTTCGTTTTCACAATAAAAATCATAACTAGAATTTTGAGTTTGTTTTATTTTTCTGATTTTATAGATACTTAAAGGATGATTTGTAATTCTTTCTAATTCAGAACTAATATATTCTTCTATCAAAAAACCTATAGCCGTGGAACTTTCTATACAATTATTTTCATTATTTAACAAATTAACATTATTTGCTTTTAATTCTATTTTGTTATTAGTTAAATCTAAAATTTTACTAATTTGTTCTTCTATAAAATGAAGAAATTCTTGTGATTTTTCTCAATAATTATTTTTGTTCACTTTCTTTGAAAAATACCTTTCTTATTATTTTTGCTATTTCATAAGATAATTTTGCAGGAACTGCATTTCCTATTTGTTTTAAAACATCTGATTTAGAACCAACAAAAAGAAAATCATCTGGAAAACTTTGAAGTCTTGCTAATTCACGCGGAGTTAATACTCGGTTCAGTTTAGGATGAACATGAACACCACCATGATTTTCTTTTACTGTTAATGATGGTTTATTATAATCTAATCTTCTAAAAGCATCTTTAAAATTTTTCATTACAGATTGTCCCACAGGTGTTAAAGAAATTTTTTCTATAAATTCTGGTGAGTGTTTAGTAAAAATATGATTAAAATCTTTATTTTCACTTATTTCTTCTAAATCTGCAATTGCATCTTTAACTGTTTTCATTTTTTGTTTGGTATTTTTTAACAATTCAATTGTTTGTTGTACTTTTTCTTTGTCTTTAGAACCAATAAAAATAACTCTTTCACGTTTTTGAGCAACACCAAAGTTAGAACTATCAAGTAATAAATAAGAAACAAAATAATCATTTTGAGTGAATATTTGCTCTATTTTGTCAGTTACTTTAATACCATCGCTTTCTTTATAAGATAAAATACCTTTTACATTTTCTAAAACAAACACAGTGGGTTGTAATTTAATAATTACTTCAATTGTGTGTAAATAAAGCTTATTTCTTTCATCATTTTGAGATCTTTTACCAGCCATTGAAAATCCTTGGCAGGGAAAACCACCTATTACTATGTCAATATCTTTTAATTGACTAAGTTCTTCTTTGGTTTCTTGTAAAGTAATATCACAAGGTGAAATCTCAGTTTTAAAATTTAAGTTATAAGTTAGAGTTGCAGGTTTTCAAAACTCAACTGTTTTTACAATTTCAAAATTATTTTTGTAAAAACCTCAAGTTAATCCACCTGCTCCTGCAAACAAATCTACTAGTCTTTTTTTGCTCATTATTCTCCTTTTATTTATTATTTAAATTATAATCTAAAAGCAAAAAAATACAGGAAAAATCCTGTATTAATTTTGATTTATTGAATTTCAGTTCAATTGTGTCCATCGTAGAATCTAATGTTACTACTTGTTGGAATTGTACTTGGAATGTTACTATCAACTCTATTTGCAACTTTCAATCAATCAGTTAGATCAAATAATGAATGTACTAGAAGTAATTGATCAATCAAGTTGTATTTTTGATCAAATGTTATGTTTGAATTGAGTAGCAATCCTTTAGCTCATTCAATACCTGGTTCTTGAGCTCATTTATGTCATTCTCTTAATAAGTCTTGACGGTGAGCTTCAGATTGGTTACCACCAATATTGTTTGTATTAGCATATTGCACGAATTTTTTACCAAGTTCTCTGATTGATGTTTCATTTTCCAATGTATTTTTAAAGTAGTCAATTCAAGCCTTGAATTTATTGGTATCATTTCCAACTTGTGGAGTGATATAGTTAGCTACTGCTTGTTTTAATGTAACAATTCTTCTATTTTCAAAGAATGTGGTTCTAATAAATTCTTCTTCAATTGTTTTAATTTGTTCTGGTGTAGTTGCTTTTCTTATTCTATCATTGTATTCTTCTGCTTGTTCAAGTGTTAGTTTATAAGAAGAAGAAGAAGAAGAAGGCGCTCCAGCAGGAGTTGATTGTGCTTTTGTTGAAATTCTATTAGTTGCATCACGTTTTGTGCTTGCAAGTGGATCTTCTACAAATACATAGTTATCTGCTTCATTTTCAATTTGAATCAATTGTTCAATTGTTGATGCATTTCTAACTCTTGTTCCAAAACTTGTTTTTTCATCTTGTGGCATTTTATTATTTGAAGTAATTTTACCTTGTACTTGCACTTTTTTAGCTTCAATAACTTGTCTTGCTTTTTCTTGAATTGCATCATATTGTGATTGTTGTGTTGCTTCATTAAGTTCTTTTGTTAGTTTATCTTTATTGTATCCATCACCTTCAAGTTTAGCAATTTCTGCTCTAGCATTAGATTTTTGAGATTCTAATCTTTCTCTTTCAGTAGTACGTAAACCTACTGCTTGATCTTTAGCAGATTTTAAATTAGCTAAACTTGCTCTTGTATCATTGATTCTATTTAAATTACCTCTTTTAGCATTAGAAGAATCAGGAATTTCAAAGTTTGCATTTAATGCTTCTGTTTTTAGTTTATTTATTATTAATTCTGCTTCTTCTTTTATTTGTCTTAATCTATCTAATGAAGTATTTTCATTATTAATTTCTTTTGCTCAATTATTCCCTTTTTGAATATATTCATATGCTCCATAACTTTGTATAAATTTATCTACTAAACCTGTACCATCATCATTTGCAGAAATTAATTGGTTTTTTATAGATTTTTTTTCAGCATTTTGCTCTTGATTTAAGTTTCTATTTGCTTCATTAATAGCATTTTGAATATCTTGCACTGTTGTAGCATTAGCTTTAGCAGTATTAATTGCATTTATATGATTAGATTGGGTTAATTTTTCTTTAATTAAGTTAAGTTCTGTAACTTTATTAAATGCTTCATCAGCTCTTTGTTTAATATCTTCAATATTTTGTTCAGTTAGATTTGGTGAATTTAATTGATTAGATAGCTCAGTTTTCAAGTTTGGTGTTTCATTACTAAATTTATTACTAATATAAGTTTTAGCTTCATCTCTTAATCTAATTAATGCATCTGTTATACGAACTTTTGCTTCTCTAATTTGACCTGTCAATGAATTTTCACCATTAATTATTTTGCTTTCAGTTGTTTTTAGACTATTACCATCTTTAAGTTTTGCTAATTCTCTTAGTGCAAATTCTTTTTCTTGATTATATTGACTAAGTGCAGTTTCTGCTCTTTGTTTAATACCTTTTAATTTACCTACTGTATTATTTGTTTCTTTTAAGGTACCTTTTGTACCTAATTCAGTTATGAAAGGTTGTTTTTCTGCTTCATTTGGTAAGTTATTAATTGCAGTTTGTGCACTATCAAAAATAGTATCATAAGCATTTGTTATATCACTTAATAATGTATCTAATTCTTGTTCTGTTAAAGTTGCTTGATTATTTGCTTTTAAATTAGATAATCTGTTATCGTAATTTGCTTTTGTTTGGTTACCACCTTCATTTAAACCTTCTAAGATAGGAAGTTTATTAGTTACTGAAGTTACTTTATTATCAAGAATTTTTTGTGCTTCTTTTTTTAATTCTTCAACTCTTCCTACTGAGTCTGCATTTTGTATATCGCTATTTATTTGTTCTCTTCCTCTTTCATTAGTTCCGTTTCTTACTATTAATTTATTAGCAATATTCACAGCTTGTGCTTTAGCACTTGCTAATTCTTCTGCTCTTCTGTTTTCATCTGTTGCATTACCAACAATAGTATTAATAGAACTAATATCAGCATTTTCATTAGCTAAAGTATTAGTAATTTCATTTTTAAAATGATTTTTTCTTTCTTCACTTAAATAACTTAATCCATCAATAGTGGTTTTAGCTGTAGCTTGTTTTTCTTTAAATTTATTAGTTGCTTCAGTTACTGTTGTTTCATATTCTTTTTGTGTTCTACCATCAGCAGATTGTCCATTAAAGGTTCCTATTTTGAAAGATTTAAGAAATTATAGAAAGAGAGAAATAAAAATGAACATATGAAAATTAAACGAAGTCTTATTAGAAAGAGCAATTGGTAATTATAGACGTTTAGTAAGAGAAAATAAAGTAGTTGCAGAAGAAAATTGAGAAAAAAAAGTAAATAGTGCTTTAAATGAGGTTGACTATTTATGACCAAAAGCAGCAAACGAGAAAATGATTAAAATAATGAAAGAAATAGAAAAAATTAGTTTTTATAAATGACTTAATTGAAATCATAAACAAACAATAAAACTAATGATGCTAGGAGGACTTGGGTGCCCAAGCCTTCAACAAAAAACAATGGAATTATTACCAGCATTAATTGAAGCAGCAGGAACAAACGATATTCAACCTATTATAGAAATGTATATTTCAGTTAATTTTGGTGATTTATATATTTTATTAGAAACAGAACAAGGAGAAAAATAAAATGAATATAGACCAATTATATAGATGACTGCTAAACGAAGCAATAAAAGCTTATAAATATTATACAGATAGGGCATTCTATATGACTGCAGACGATGAAGACTGAGAAATAAAATTAATGAAACAAGGAATGGAATATTTATGACAAAAAGCAGCAAGCGAGAAAATGCTTAAAATAATGGAAGAAATAGAAAGTTCAGTTTTAAGCAATAGAAAGTTCGGTTCTGACGAAAGAAGACTAATAAAAGTAATGCTCCTAGCAGGTATGGTTGACGAAGAAAGACAAAAAACAATGGAATTATTACCTACCTTATTTAAGCAAGTAGGGTATGAAAAATTCGACTCCATTATAAGTATGTATGTTGCTGTTAATTTTAACTTAAATATTGTAATAATTAATAATTTTTTAAGAGCATAAATGACTAAACAATTAAAAGAGAAGTACATCAATGAACGGGCATATTTTGCATTTGTTTCCTTGCTTGTAATGTTTAAAAATAAATATATCAAAATCAGCAAAGATACAGAAAAAAGCATAGAGAGAAGAGCAATCAAAGAGGCAAAGCAGGAGTTAAAAGAAAATCAGCAAGAACTAGGAATGGACTTTTTACTAAATGACAAATAAAAAAAGACATTTAGAAAATGAAGCAAGAAATACCACCTTACAGAAGAACAGCAAGAGAGCGTAGCATTTGCTTTGTATTACAAAGTAGCAAAATTTAGAACAATTAAAAAGTTAATTAAAAAAGCACCTAATAAAGACATTTTAGATACTTATTTTATTGACTATTTTAAAAAAATGGAGACAAATTAACAATTACCGGAAACAAAAGAAAGAAACGGAGATAAAGTCCGGAGACAACTTAAAATATCAGAAATAAAGAGCGGAGAGAAAATGAAAAAAATACTGAAAGAAATAATGGACTTTAGACAATATTAAAATTTATTAAAAATCATTAATGACCATAGTGAATTATGAAATTGAGAGTATTCAATCAATTTCAAAAAAAATAAAAAAGATGAAAGTCCTTTCTTTTAAAATTAAAAAATTTCTCGGTGGTAACACCGAGAAAATTATTCCACTTAGTTAAAAAAAGTGGAGAGAATTTTAATTTTAATAATTATAATTCTAATATTAATTAAATTATAAAGTAATGTAATACATTTTCCACCAACCTTATATAAAAACTCCCATTACGCCAAATGGCGTTTTTTCATTAATTAAGTTAATCTTAATTAATTGGGAATCTGAAAATGTATTACACTATTATTGTAGCACTTTTTCCAAAATTTTTATAAAAAATTTGCAAATTTATTAAAACAGAAATAAAATGTCACCCCCCATTCCCAATATAAAATGTCACTT
>NZ_JBTGVE010000029.1:0-10978 GCF_054343415.1 Mycoplasma sp. AC157
TGTCCCATACTTTAAATTTTACTTTAAAGTGGTGCACTTGATCTTACAATTAAGCCTCCATTACTGCAATTAATGGAGTTTTTTCATTAATTAAGTCAATCTTAATTAATTTGGATTGTGAAAATGTATTTATACTATTATTATAACACTTTTTTGCAATGTGTTCAATTTTTTTGTAGAAATTTTTTTAAATAAAAAACATTATCTTTAAAAACATTATTTAAATTTAAAAAAATAAACTTTATATTAACAAAAGAAGCATAACAAATTTCTTCTGTTTTAATAAAAAAACAATAAAAATTTGATATATTTTTAATTTTTGTATAAAATTAGAATAACTAATTATTAATATTTTTATAAAAATATCTATAAAAATATATTTTTAGTATAAAATTATATATATTTAAATTTTATAAAATAAAGCAAATTAAAGGAAAATATGACAAAAAAAGAATTTATAAACGATGTAGTTGATAGATTAGATGAAAATTTAAAAGTTAGTCCAAAACAACTAGATCATATTTTAGAAACAATGTTATTTGTTTTAAAAGAACAATTATTGGCAGAAGAAAAAGTTACATTAGCTGACTTTGGAATCTTCTCAACTGTTGTTAGATCACAAAGAAAAATCGTAAATAGTTTTACAGGCGAAGAACAAGTTGTTCCACAAAAAAGAGCAATTAAATACAAACCATCAAAATATTTACGTGATTTAGTAGACTTTAAATCATAAAATATATCAATATATTTATTAAATAAGCATAAACTGCATTTGTGGTTTATGTTTTTTATTTTTATCAAAAAATCAAAAACACTTATTTTGCCCATTTTTTTAAGCATTTTTCAAATAAAAAAATTATTTGTTCATTATAAATAATATTTTTTGAACAAATAAAAGAAAAATTTGAATTTTTATCAATTTTTATATATAATATTATTACCACAAAAATTGGGAGGTGGTATTGTGAAAAACGAAAAATACGATGTAATTATTATGGGTGGGGGAATCATAGGTGCTTCGATTGCTTATGAGTTGTCTCAATATAATATGAAAAATCTATTATTAGAAAAAAATCCAGTATTTGCAGATGAAACTTCCAGAGGAAATTCAGGTGCAATACATGGTGGTTTTGATCCTGAACCAGGAAAAATCGAAGCTAAACTAAATGTTCTTGGAAATCAGTTATGAAGAGAGAAAATTTTTAAAGATTTAGATTTTCCAAGAGCACAAGTTGATTCATTAATTTTAGCTTTTAATGAAGAAGAAATGAAGCATGTACATATGTTATATGATAGAGGTTTAACAAATAAAGTTCCAAAAGAATTTTTAAAAGTGCTTTCTAAAGAAGAAGTACTAAAAAAAGAACCAAATGTTAATCCAAAAGTTCATGGAGCACTTTTATGCACAAGTTCATGAGCAATTGATCCAGTAAGAGCGACATATGCTTTTCTTGGAGCAAGTGAACAAAATGGTACAACATTAAAAAACAATTCTGAAGTTACAGATATTAAATATGTAAATGATGAATTTGAAATCACTTTAAAAAGTGGCGAAAAATTACATTCAAAAGTTGTAATTAATGCTGCTGGTCACTATGCAGATGTCCTTGCACAAAAAGCAGGATATGGCGACTTTAAACAAACAACAAGACGTGGAGAATACAGAATTTTAGCACGTAGTGAAGGTGGAATAGTAAACTCAATTTGTTTTAAAGTTCCTACAATTCACGGAAAAGGTGTTATTGTTGCACCAATGCTTGATGGACATGTTTTAGTGGGACCTACTGCTGAAGAAGGTGTACCAAAAGAAGAAACAAGACTTGTTACAAAAGCAAAATTTGACTATATTGGAGAAATTGGAAAAGAAATTATTCCTTCAATTAGACTTGAAAAAACAATTATGACTTTAGCAGGTTCAAGACCTATTGATGTAGAAACAAACGATTTTGTTATTAGATCTGCTAAAGATAACAAAAAATTTATTAACGCAGCTGGAATGCAATCACCAGCTATTGCCTCAGCACCTGCAATTGCTATTGAAATTGCAAAATTAGTTGAAGAATCAGGACTAAAATTAACTAAAAAAGAAAACTTTAATCCTAAATATACAGTTAGATTTTAAATTTTAGGAGGGCAAAATGTTAGCTAAATTAAAAGGTTTAACCTGAAGACAAATTATTGCCTTAATCATTTTAGCGGCTTCTGATGTTTTTGTAATAGCAGCACCATACTATATTAAAAACATCATTCCAAACTTACACGAATACTTAAACATTAAAGAAGATCAAGTTGCTACTTTAACATCAATTATTGGTTATGTAACACTAATTACTCAACTTCCTGGCGGTTTTTTAGCCAATAAGTTCAGTTCAAGATGGTTGTTGTCTATCGCTGTCTTTTCAACAGGAGCAATAACTTTATGATTTGGAGCTACAATTTGAAATTCAAAAAGTTTAAATCCAAATTCATTATTTATTCAATATTCAATAATTTGAGCGTTATGAGGTGTTAGTTCTACTCTTGTATTCTGAACACCTTTATGAAAACTTGTTTCACAACAAACAACAAAAGAAAATCAAGGCTTAGCATATGGAATTCAAGGAACAGCAAACGGAATTATCGGTTTATTCTTTGTATTTCTATTAGGACTATTAGTTACTAATGTATGAGTTCCAAGAGCAAATGGAAGTGCAATACCTTTTGCTGTTTATGCTTTCTTAATTGCAACCTTTTTAGTTGCTACATCAATCTTTGTACTAATTCTTGTTCCAGAGAAAAAACAAGATAAAGATACAGAAAAAGCTTCATGAGCTAGATTGAAAAAAAGTATAATTTCTGTTTTTAAAGCATTAAAAAATTGAAAATTATGAGCATTATCAATTTTTGTAATGGGTATGTATACATTTCAAAGTGTTTTTGCTTACTATTTAATTCAATTAATGCAAAATGGATACTTAGCACCAGCGATTCTTGTGACTATTTTAGGAGGAATTAGAACTTATGGATTAAGAACATTAGTTTCCACCTTTATAGGAAGATGAGCTGATAAATTTAGATCATATGTTCTTTTCTTAATTATTGTTACAGGAATTGGAATTATTCTACTTGGAGCAATAATCTTACTTGGTTTTGTTCCAAAATCAGCAAATGTTTGAGTAATTGTTTTCAGTTCAATTCTCTATCTATTAGCAGGAATTCTTTCATGAGCAATGGTTACTTTAAGATATGCTCAAATTGGTGAAATTCACTTAGAAAAAAATTCTTATGCTTCAAGTGTTGCTGTTCTTTCTTTTATTGGTTTTTCAACAGATGCTTGACTATACCAAATTACAGGAGCAGTTGGTAAATATTACACACCAACAGGAGCAGATAATACTTCAATACAAGGCTACCAAATTATTTTAGTTATTACATTGGCAATCGCACTTCTTGGACTACTTGCAGGACTTGCTGTGCATATTGCTAACACAATTGAACTTAAAAAATTAGGTAAAACAAACTACAGATGGAGAACATTAGAAAATGCATAACAAACAATTAATTTTAGGACACAGAGGATACTCTGCAATTGCCCCAGAAAATACCGAATTAGCCTTTGAAATGGCTTATCAATTCAATTTTGATGGTGTTGAACTTGATGTTCATTTAACTAAAGATAAAAAATTAGTTATTATCCATGATGAAACGACAAACAGAACAGCACTAACTAAAAAAGAAATTGAATTTTGTACTTTGGAAGAACTTAAAAAAGATGATCACAGCCTCTTTTTTAAAAAAAGTACAAGAAAACAAACAATACTCACATTAGAAGAATTTTTAGATAAATACTTAAATTTATTTAAAATTATTAATGTTGAAATTAAAACTGATCAAAAAGAATATAAAGGAATAGAAGAAGAATTACACAAACTTGCAAACAAATATGGACAAGCATATTTTCAAAAAATAGTTTTTTCATCTTTTAACTTTCAAACACTTAGAAATATGCGCAAGTTAAGTTCAAAATACCAACTTGGATTTCTATTTTGAACAGAAACTCAATTCCAATCAGTTTCTATAGATGAAATGAAACAAGTGTGTCAATTCTTAAATCCTTGAACGGTTTTATATGATAAAGATAAAAAACGTTATCAAAAAATTAACATGCCTTTAATGTTATGAACTCTTAAAGATCAAAAAAAATACAACGAATATTTAAACGATAAAATTGTTTATGCTCAAATTAGTAATTACAAATTTGAAAAAAACAAATAAGGAGAAAAATGAAAGATAAATTTATTATCACATTAGATTCAGGTACCACTTCCTGTAGAACACTAGTGGTAGACCATGATGGAAATATTAAAGCAAGTAGTCAAAGTGAATTTACACAATACTTCCCAAAATCTGGTTGAGTGGAACATGATCCATTAGAAATTTGAAATACACAACTTTCAACAATGCAAAGTGCAAAACACAAAGCAAAAATTAAATCCCACGATATTGTCGCTTTAGGGATTACAAACCAAAGGGAAACAATTGTTTTATGAGATAAAGAAACAGGATTACCTGTATATAACGCGATTGTGTGACAAGATAGAAGAACAACAGATTATTGTGAAACATTAATTGAAAAAGGATTATCAGACTTCTTTAGTGATAAAACTGGATTAATTATTAACCCATATTTTAGTGGAACAAAAATTCGTTGAATTCTTAAAAATGTAGAAGAAGCAAAAACAAAATTAAAAGAAGGAAAATTACTTGCAGGAACAATTGACACTTGATTAATGTGAAAATTAACTGATGGTAAAGTTCATGCAACTGACGTTTCTAACGCTTCAAGAACTATGTTATTTAACATTCACACTTTAGACTGAGATCAAGAAATTTTAGATTTACTTGAAATTCCAAAAGAAATTTTACCAGAAGTAAAATCTTCATCCGGACACTATGGAATTGTTAGTTCACATCACTGATCAAACAAAGCTAAAGGACAAGTTCCAATTACTGGAGTTGCAGGAGATCAACAATCAGCTCTCTTTGGACAATTATGTACAGAAGTAGGAATGGTTAAAAATACTTACGGAACAGGTTGTTTTACACTTGTAAATACAGGACACACTCCAGTTAAAAGCAAAAATAAATTACTAACCACAATTGCTTGAAAACTTGGAGACAACAAAACAGTTTATGCTCTTGAAGGTTCAGTGTTTATTGCTGGAGCAGCAATTCAATGACTAAGAGATTCACTAAGAATTTTATATAACTCAGCAGAATCAGACTTCTTTGCTTCACTTGTAAATGATGATCAAAGAGTATATATGGTTCCATCATTTACAGGACTTGGAGCTCCTTATTGAGATTCATATTCAAGAGGTGCGATTTTTGGTTTAGAAAGAGGAACCAAAAGAGAACACTTAATTAAAGCAACTCTTGATGCAATTGCTTACCAATCAAACGATTTAATTAAAGCAATGGAAAAAGATTTACAAAAACCAATTATCTTATTAAAAGTAGATGGAGGAGCATCAAATTCAAATTACTTAATGCAATTCCAATCTTCAATTTCTAATTTAAAAGTAGAAAGACCTTCTAATATCGAAACTACAGCTTTAGGAGCTTCATATCTAGCTGGATTAGCTGTTGGTTACTGAAAAGATCTAGAAGAAATCAAAAAAATAAACAAAATTGACAAAGTATTTAAACCACAATTAGCACAAAATGAAATTGATGCTTTAATCAAAGGTTGAGATACAGCTGTTAAAAAAACTTTAAATTGAACAAAAGATATAGAATAGGAGAAAAGCAATGAGATTAGATATTTTATCAGAATTTTTAGGAACTTTAGTTCTAATTCTTCTTGGTAACGGTGTTGGATACAGCGTTTCCATGAAGAGAATGTTTGCGAACCAATCTGGAAAATGAATCGTTATCATTTTAGGATGAGGTTTAGCTGTATTTACAGGGGTAATAGTTTCATTATCTCTTGGTGGTTCTGCTCATTTAAATCCAGCAGTCACATTTTTTGTTGCTGTAAGTAGCAAGTTAAGTGATCCATTAATTTTAACATATATTCCTGTGCAAATTTTAGGTGCAATGACAGGACAAATGCTTTTAAACTTCATTAACTGAAAACACATTCAAGAAACAGATTTAGCTACATTAAGAGGAGTACACTGTACAGGACCTGCTTTTGCAAATAAAGAAAAAGCAACTATTTTTAACTTCTCTTATGAATTAGTAGGAACATTATTACTTGTTGGATTAGTATTAGCGTTTGGTAAAGGTGGAAATAAAATAGGATTAGCATCACTTGGTCCAGTTCCAGTAACATTAATTGTTGTAGCAATTGGTGCTTCACTTGGTTCATCAACAGGTTATGCAATTAACCCAGCAAGGGATTTAGGTCCAAGAATGGTTTATGCTTTAATGGAAAAAACATTATTAGCAAATAGAAAAAGCGAACATGTTGGAGGAAACTGATCATACTCATGAATTCCAGTTGTTGCTCCTTCATTAGCAGGTGCAATTATTGGCGCTTTAGCTTTAATTCCAGTTGCAGCTTAATTACTAACTTATAAAAATAAAATAATTAATCAATAAAGGAATTTATTATATGAAAAAAATATTAAATAAAAAAGAAGACATAGTTTTAGAAATGATTAACGGGATTGTAAAAACTAATAAAAAAGTTAAAAAGGTTGAAAACTTTAATGTTATTTACAATACTGAATTTAATAAAAATAATGTTGCTTTAATTTCAGGTGGTGGTTCCGGTCATGAACCAGCACATATGGGATTTGTAGGTAATGGTATGCTTAGTGCTGCTGTTGCAGGAGAAGTATTTACATCTCCTACACCAGATCAAGTTGAAGCAGCAATAAACGCTTTAGATTCAAAAAATGGTACTTTATTAATTATTAAAAATTACACAGGAGACAAATTAAACTTTGAAATAGCACAACAACTGGCTCAAGCAAATGGTAAAAATGTAGAAACAGTATTAGTTGATGATGATGTAGCTGTAGAAAATTCTACTTGAACTATTGGAAGAAGAGGGATTGCTGGAACAGTATTTGTACACAAAATTGCAGGAGCATTAGCTCAAAAAGGATCTTCTTTACAAGAAGTAAAAAGAGTAGCACAAAAAGTAATTCAAAATGTTAGATCATTTGGAATTTCTTTAAACTCTATTTATATTCCAACAACAGGAAAAGAATCATTTTCATTAGCAGCAGATGAAATTGAATTTGGTCTTGGAATTCATGGTGAACCAGGAATTAAAAGAGAAAAAATTAAATCATCAAAAGAAATTGTTAAAGAAATGTTAGATTTAATTTTAAAAGATTATGACTATAAAAACTCAGAAGTTGCTTTAATGGTGAACGGTTTAGGTGGAACACCTGAAATGGAATTATTTATAGCAACTAACGATATTCATGATTATTTAGCAACTAAAAATGTTTCTATTTATAGTTCTCATGTTGGAAATTTTATGACTTCACTTGAAATGCAAGGATTTTCAATTTCTTTACTTAAACTAGATGATGAGCTTAAATCATTATTAGATGAACCAACAGAGGTGAAAAGTTGAAAATAAGTTATTCTAATTTAACTGATGCAATGAAAAACATTGCTAAAGAGTTAAAAGAAAATGAAGATTATATTTCTACTTTAGATCAAACTATTGGTGATGGTGATCATGGATTTAATATGGTTAGAGGATTTACCGAAGTTTCTAATATCCATTTTGAACAAGTAGATTTATCTACGTATTTAACTTTAGTTGGAAGATCACTAATGTCAAAAGTAGGAGGAGCTTCTGGTCCTTTATATGGAATGGCATTTATGAATTCTGCTAATGCATTAAAAGGACATGAAACTTTTACATTTAGCGAATTTAAAATTTTAGTTTCCAGTTTTACAAAATCACTTGAAATGCTTGGAAAAGTAACTTTAAATGAAAAAACAATGTATGATGTTTGAAAACCACTTGAAACTTATTTAGAATCTAAAGAAACATTAGATGCAAGTGAATTTGATGCAATTATTAACTATGTTTATTCTTTAGTAGAAAACACTAAAGATTTAGTTGCAACCAAAGGAAGAGCATCATACTTAAAAGAAAGATCATCTGGCACAATTGATCCAGGTTCTTATTCAAGTTATATTATTATTAAAAATTTAATTAAAGGATTATAATGAAGAAATTATTTATTATTATTTCTCATTACAATAAATTAGCACAAACAATTAAAGAATACTTAACTAAAATGCTTCCTATTGATGAAAATAATATCAAAATAGAAGCATTAGGTGGAATTAATGATGGACAAGAGTTAGGAACTGAACCATTGAAACTACTTGAAATCATCGAAGCAAACAATGATATCAAGGAAATAGTAATATTTTCTGATTTAGGTTCTGCTACTTTAAGTGCAAAAGCAATTATCAGTATGGTAAGTGACAAACAAATTCACGTTTCCCATGGTTCTATTGTTGAAAATTGTTTCTCTGCTTATGTGCTTGCAAACTCTGGAGCTGATTTTGATTCTGTAGTATCAGCAAGTGAAGAACAAATTGTAAAATAACCTTAATTTTAAGCCCACTTTATAGTGGGTTTTTCTATTTTAAAACCAAAAAATGATATAATTAAAAAGTATTAAGGAGAAAAATGAAAAATGAAAAAGGACTATCTCTTAAAATAATTCATATATATATATATATATATATATATCTTAGCAAATTTTTATTTGCTAATTTTTCATTCAAATTTTATAATACAACCAAATTAAATTATATAAAAACCTTATTAAACAAATTAATAGGGTTTTTTACTATTATTAAAGGAGAATAATATGGAAAATATAGATATTAAAAAAGAAAAAGAAAGATTAAAAGAGTTAGGTATAAAATTAGAAAATGAACAAACTTTAACTGATGAAGAATTCGTTTTTAATGTATTAACTAATAAAAAAATTGGATATAGTGAAAAAGGATTATATTTTTCATTTTTATCAGACCAAGCAAAAGAAAATAAAAATTTCATAAATAATTTATTTCAGATAACTAAAAATAACTTATTTATATTTTATGCTTCAAATAAACTAAAAAATGATAAAAACTTTATGTTGAAAGTTATAAAAAAAGATAGATGAATTTTTGATTATTGTTCAGATGAACTAAAAAACAATAAAGAATTCGTTTTAAAAATTGTTCAACAAAATGGTTTAAATCTTAAATATGTTGCTGATGATCTGAAAAATGATAAAGAAGTAGTTTGAGAAGCTGTTAAACAAATAGATTATGCATTAAATTATGCTTCAGATGAAATAAAAAATGATAAAAAATTTGTTGTAAAAGCACTTAAGCAAAATATAAGAGTTGCTAAATATATTTCCACTAGTTTAAAAAACGACAAAGAATTTGTTTTAGAAGGAATGAAAAAACTTTATTTTATGTTTGAATATGCTTCAGAAAAACTGAGAAATGACGAAGAAGTTGCTTTAGAAGGATTCAGACAAAATGGTTTTGCTTATAGATATATTTCTGATAAGTTAAAAAACGACAAAGAATTTGTTTTAAAAGTAGTTAATGTTGCTAATTTTTATGACTTTCCTGATAACTTAAAAGATAATAAAGAATTTATTTTAGAACTTGTAAAGAAAAAAGGTGAATATTTTGAACATGCTTCTGATAAGTTAAAAAACAATAAAGAATTTGTTGTTGAAGTTATTAAACATAGTTGAGAAGCTTTGGAATATGCATCAAATAAAATTAAAAAAGAATTAAAAAATAATAAAGACTTAGTGATTTTACCATCTATTAAAGATGATGCAAGAAATTTTGAACTAATTGCAAGTGAATTAAAAAACGATAAAGAATTTGTTTTACAAGCATTAGAAGTAAATCCTTATATTTTTGCTTCTATACCAGCAGAATTAAAAAATGATTTAGAAATTAAAGAATTATTTAAACAAAAAATGAAAAATATTGTATTAAATGCTTGAGAAAAATAATAAAAATATGGATAATATAGATTTTACACAAGAAAAACAAAGATTAAAAGAATTCGGTTTAAAATTAGAAAACGAAGGTGCTTTAACTGATGAAGAATTTGTTTTTAATGTCTTAACTAATGAAAAAATAGAATACAGTGAAAAAGGGTTATATTTTTCATTTTTATCTGAAGAAATTAAAGAAAATAAAAATTTCATAAATAAATTAATTAAGAAAACAAAAAATTTTTGATTTTTATTTTATGCTTCAAATAAACTAAAAAACGATAAAGAATTTGTTTTAGATTTAGTTAAATCAAGTTATGAATACAATTCTAATTACTTTAAAAACCAGAAAGAAGTTATTTTAAAAGCAGTTAAAGAAAAAAGTGGTTATTTATTACAATTTATTTTAGGTGATTTAAAAAATAACAAAGAAGTTAGTAGGAATTTAAAATACGCTTCTTATAACTTAAAAAACGACAAAAAATTTGTTTTAGAGGTTGTTAAACAAATTGGTTATGCATTAAAATATGCTTCAGAAGAATTAAAAAATGATAAAGAAGTTGTCTTAGAAGCAGTTAAACAAATTGGTTATGCATTAAAATATGCTTCAGATAATTTAAAAAACGATAAAGAATTTGTTTTAGAAGCGGTTAAAGAATCTGGTATTTCATTAGAATTTGCTTCAGATAGCTTCAAAAATGACAAAGAAATAGTTTTAGAAGCAATTAAAGAATCTGCTTGAGCATTACAATATGTTTCAGGTGAACTAAAAAATGATAGAGAAATAGTTTTAGAAGCAGTTAAAAACGTTGGTAAAAGTTTTCAATATGCCTCACATAATTTAAAGAATAATAGAGAATTTATTTTAAAAATAGTTAAAACATCAGGTCTTGCATTAAAATTTGCTAATAATTTTAATAATGATAAAGAAGTAGTGCTAGAAGCAATTAAACAAGATGCTCACGCATTAAAATATGCTTGTGATAACTTCA
>NZ_JBTGVE010000030.1:0-10477 GCF_054343415.1 Mycoplasma sp. AC157
TATAAAATACAAATAGGTTATAAAAACACTGGTGCACTTTATATTTCATTTAAGGAATTCTCCTAAAAAGAAGAATTTTGTTTTTATTTATATCTAATAGAATCAAGCATTTTTTCATCAAATATTTTTAAAAATTCAACCATTAAATTAATCATTGCTTCAATATCGAATAATGAAGCAACTCCTAAAGGTGAATGTAAATATCTTTGTGGAATTGATAAACTAATTGTTGGAACACCACCTTTTCCATATTGTAATTCAGCAGCGTCTGTTCCACCACCTTGTGCTACATATTTATAAACTGGAATATTATGTTTTTTACCTAAATCCATTAAAATTTGTACTAATTTTGGATCCATTAATGTTTCAAAATCTTGAACATTAATTGCAACTCCTGCTCCTAATTTAGGAATTCCAGTAATTGCTTGATAAGTATCGTGGGAAGCTCCAGTATCAATTGCAAAAGCGATATCTGGTTCAATTATAGAAACAGAAGTTTTTGCTCCTCTACTTCCCACTTCTTCTTGAACTGTTCCAACAAAATAAGGTCTATTTGGTAATTTTTCATCTTTTAGTCTGTTAATGATTTGATCAATTACTGTAACACCTGCACGGTTATCCATCGCTTTACCAGCAACTAAGTCAGGATTGAATAATCTAAATGTTTCTCCATGCATATAGATTCTGTCACCAATTTGAATTCCTTGTTCTTCAGCTTCTTTTTTGTCTTTGAAACCAAAATCAATAAATAAATCTTTAATGTTTATAGCTTTTTGGATTTTTTCGTTTTCCAAAATATGAATGGAAGTATGACCAAAAACCCCGTAAAATTCTTTATTTTCGGTAGTTATAAGTTTAGCTTTTGTTCCTACTACCACATTAGGTCATACTCCACCAATGGTTACAACTCTAACTTGTCCATTTTCTAAAATTTCAAGAACTGAAAAACCAACTTCATCCATATGTGCAGCAAGCATAATTTTAGGTCCATGATTATGATCTTTTTTAGTTATAATAACACTTCCCATTCTATCTCTTGCATATTCTACATTAGCATCTTTAGTGTTTTTTCTTAATGCTTCTACAACTTGGTCTTCGTATCTAGAAACACCTTCTATTTCCATGTATTCTTTTAATCTTAAAAATAATTGTTCTTTGTTATTCATTTTTGCTCCTTATTTATATTGTATTTTATTATATTCTTCATTATTCATAAATTTGAAAAATTCAGTTAATAATTGAATTACTGCTTGTAAATCATTTAAATCACAAACTCCAAGTGGAGAATGTAAATATCTTTGTGGTATTGAGATTGTTACGGTAGCAACACCACCTTTTCCATATTGTAATTCAGCAGCATCTGTTCCACCGCCTTGTGCTACAAATTTATAAATTTTTATACCTTTGTTTTTAGCCAATTGCATTAAAACTTCTATAAGTTTTGGATCCATCATAGTTCCACGATCTTGAACTCTAATTGCAACTCCATCACCTAATTTTTGTCTTCCGCTGATAGTTTGATAAGTATCGTGAGAAGCGGTTGTATCGATAGCAATTGCTATATCTGGATTTATTTTTGAAACAGAAGTTTTTGCACCTCTAGTTCCCACTTCTTCTTGAACTGTTCCAACAAAATATGGTATATTATTTAATTTTTCATCTTTTAGATTATTAACAAGAAAATCTAAAACAGTAACACCTGCACGGTTATCCATTGCTTTACCAACAACTAAATCTTGATTAAATAATCTAAATGTTTCACCGTGAATGTAGATAATATCTCCTGCTTGTACACCTTGTTCTTCAGCTTCTTTTTTATCTTTAAAACCAAAATCAACAAATAAATCTTTTGTTGTTACAGCTTTTTGAATTTTTTCTCTTTCCAAAATATGAATAGAAGTATGACCAAAAACCCCGTAAAATTCTTTATTTTCGCTAGTTACAAGTTTTGCTTTTGTTCCTATTATAACATTAGCTCATATACCACCAATGGTTGCAACTCTAACTTGTCCGTTTTCTAGAATATCAAGAACAGTATAACCTACTTCATCCATATGAGCTGTAACCATAATTTTAGGTCCTTGATTATGATTTTTTTTGGTGATAATAAGTGAACCAAAATTATCATATTCATAATTTAAATTTTCACTCATAGTGTTGCTTTTTAGTTTATTTGCTACTTTTTCTTCTCTTCTAGAAACACCTTCTATTTCCATATATTCTTTTAGTTTTTTAAATATTTCTTCTTTATTGTTTTTCATTTTCTACTCCTTGTATAATTTCATTTTGTATGTATTCAAATGAGAACCTATTTATAATTATAAGATTTTCTAGGAAAAAGTTGCTAAAAATTGAATAAGCTTTCTCTTTTTTAAACATTTCTTTTTTATAGGTTGTTTCAATAAAATCATTAATTGAATCTACTAATGGCAATATAAAATTTTCATTGAATGTTTTTGTTTGAATTTGCTTTTTTTTATTTTCATACTCAAAGTTGAAAGTTAAATTATCTTCTTTATCTAGCAAAATTAACAAAATTTTGTTTTTAGATAACAAACTTAACTTTTTACTATTGAATATTGATTCAAAAATTGAACTATATTTCTCTGTATTTGCTAATTTGATAAATTCTAAACAAGCATTAAAAGTTTCTTCATTAGCATTTTCTAAAGTGGTTTGCAATTCATTAAAAGAAATATCTATTATTGCTTTGGTTTGGAATTTTTTAGTGCTTGCAAGAAGTTCTTGATTAGTTTCAAAAAGCATTTTTTCAAATTTTTGCTTGTAAGTTTCAGGAATTCAAGGGGCACTTAATTCAGTTTCAATTAATATTTTTTTATTTATAAGTTCTTTTTCTTTGTTAATTATTTCAATAATTTCTTCATAATAATTTGGTTTCATATTTTAACTTTAATAAAAATATAGATAATATAATAATCATCTATATTTGTTTTATTATTTTTTAATTCTAATTTCTTTAAGTCTAGCAGATTTACCTTTTCTATCTCTCATGTAGTAAAGTTTTGCTCTTCTAACTTTGTTTGAACGAACAACTTCAATTGAAGAAATTGTAGGTGAATTTAAAGGAAATGTTCTTTCAACACCAATACCGTATGAAACTTTTCTAACAGTAAAGGTTTCTCTAGTTCCTTCGTTTTTCATTGCTATAACTAAACCTTCGAAAATTTGGATTCTTTCTTTTGAACCTTCTTTAATTCTTACGTGAACTTTAACATTATCACCTTGTTTAAATTTAGGTAAATCAGTTCTTAATTGTGAACTTTCAACAATTTCCATTAATTTATTTTGCATTTTCTTTCCTTTCTAAAATATCTGGTCTATTTTTTTTAGTTTTTTCAATTTGCTTTTGTTTTTTCCATTCTTCTATTTTTTTGTGATGACCACTAAAAAGAACTTCTGGAACTAACATATTTTTATAATTTCTAGGTCTGGTATATTGTGGATAATCTAATAATCCTTCATTTTCAAAAGAATCATTTAAATGGGATTCTTCCTTTATAACACCTTCAACCAATCTGATTACAGAATCAGCAACTATCATAGCAGGTAATTCCCCACCTGTTAAGACATAATCACCTATTGAAATTTCTTCATCAATTAAATAATCAATAATTCTTTCATCAAAACCTTCATATCTACCTGCAATTATTGTTATCTCTTTTTCTTTAGATAATTCTCTTGCTTTTTGTTGATTAAAAACTTTTCCTTGTGGGCTCATAACAATTTTTTTACCGCCAACTGTTTGCAACGCTAAATCAATTGGTTCTATTTGTAAAAGCATTCCATGACCGCCACCAAAAATTTGATCATCAACTTTTTTATGTTTGTTTTGTGAAAATTTTCTTATATCTATGATGTTTATTTCAATGATTCCTTTTTCAATTGCTTTTGCAATTATAGATTCACTTTTAAATATTTCGAAATAATTCGGAAATAGTGTCAAAAAGTTAATTTTCATATTATTTTGCTTTTTTAGAAGCAGCGAATTCGCTTAAAATTGATTCTTTTTTCAATAAAGTTTTAACAGTTTCAGTTGGTACTGCTCCAATGTTTAATCATTTTAAAATTAATTCTTTTTCAAGTTTTAATTCTTTAGAACTTGGGTTATAGTGTCCTAATACTTCAATAAATCTTCCATCTCTTGGTGCTCTTGCATCAGCAGCAACAACTTTGTAAATAGGATTGAATTTATTTCCTAAACGTTTTAATCTAATTTTTACCATATTTTCCTTTCTTGTTTTTTATACTTACTTATTTTATTAAATTATTTAATGCTTTAATAATGAAATAAATTTTACCACTTTTTGAAAAAATGTCAAGTAAAAGTGCTTGACAGATGATTTTATTTTTCATTTCTAAATTTAAAAAACTTAAAAAAAGAGATTTTTTTCATTTATAAAGACTAAAAAAAACAAAAAAATTACATTTTTTGTATAATTAAAAAATGAAAAATACACAAGACTTTATTACCATAGTTGGTGCAAAAGAAAATAACTTAAAAAATATAAATCTAAAAATACCAAAAAATAAGTTAGTTGTCTTTACCGGAGTTTCTGGTTCTGGTAAATCATCACTTGCTTTTAATACAATTTATGAAGAAGGAAGAAGGAGATATGTTGATTCTTTAAGTTCATATGCTAGACAATTTTTGGGTGGAACTAAAAAACCTGATGTGGTGTCTATTGATGGACTTTCTCCTGCTATTTCCATTGAACAAAAAACAACTCATAATAATCCGCGTTCAACAGTAGGTACTATTACTGAAATATATGATTATTTACGTTTATTATATGCAAGAATAGGAAAACCATTTTGTCCAAAACACAAAATTGAAATTACAAGTCAAAAAACCAAAGATATTGTTGATTCTATCTTTACTTTTCCGGAAAATTCAAAAATTTATATCCTTTCTCCTGTTGTTTCAAATGAAAAAGGTTCACATGAAAAATTAATTGAAAAATTAAAGAGAGAAGGTTTTTTAAGATTAAAAATTGATGGAAAAATTTTCCTAATTGAAGAAGATGAAATCAAATTAGAAAAAAATAAAAAACACAACATTGAAATTGTTGTTGATAGACTAAGTATTGAAGAAAAAAATAGAGGTAAAATTACCGAATCCATTGATGTAGCTGCTGATTATTCTCAAGGAATAGTTAATGTTGAAATTCTCAATCAAAAAACAATTACTTTTTCCAAGCAGCAAGCTTGTCCATATGGTGATTTTAATATGCCACACATTGATACAAAGGATTTTTCTTTTAATTCACCAAGTGGTATGTGTGACAAATGTAAAGGAATTGGTGTTATTTTAAGAGCGGATTTTGATTTAATAGTTCCTAATAAATTCTTTTCAATTCAAGAAGGAGCAATCAAATTATTCCCTTTTCCAATTAATGGAAAATCTATTGAATGAAAAGAATTTGAAATTTTATTAAACTATTATGATATAGACATCAATAAACCAATTAATGAACTTTCTGATGAACAAATAGATATCTTAAAATATGGTTCAGAACATGAAATTAGTTATACCATTAAATCTGAAAGTGGTAATAAATACAATAGAACAAGAAGAATTGAAGGACTTTTAGAAAGAATTGAAAGAAAATATTTAGAAACTTCCAGCGAAGATATTCGTAATTGATACAAGAAGTTTATGTCAGAATTCAATTGTGATGAGTGTGGCGGAGCAAGATTAAATCGCTACTCATTAGCTGTAAAAATCAATGATTTAAATATTTTTGAACTTTGTAACTTATCAATTGAAGATACATTAAAAGAAGTTCAAAATTTAAGAATTAATGCTTTTGAAAAAGAAGTTGCCGAATTATTAGTTAATGAAATAAAAGATAGACTAAGTTTTTTAGTTAATGTAGGATTAGAATATTTATCTTTAAATCGTAAATCAGAAACCCTTTCAGGTGGAGAATCACAAAGAATTAGGTTAGCAACACAAATTGGTTCAAATTTAACTGGTGTTCTATATGTTTTGGATGAACCATCAATTGGTTTACATCAAAAAGATAATCGTAAATTAATTAATTCTTTGAAAAAAATGGTTGAAATTGGTAATACATTAATAGTTGTTGAACATGATGAAGAAACTATTTTAGAAGCAGATCACATTATTGAAATAGGACCTTTAGCAGGTCGGAATGGTGGAGAACTAGTTGCTGAGGGAACTGTAGAAGATATTATGAATAATCCAATTTCAGAAACAGGAAAATTTTTATCAGGTAAAAATTTTATTGCTATTCCTAATAAAAGAAGGGCAGGAAATGGGCAATTTATTTCTATAAAGGGAGCTAAAGAAAATAACTTAAAAAATATTGATGTTAATTTTCCATTAGGTAAATTTATCGCAGTTACAGGGGTTTCTGGTTCTGGAAAAAGTACTTTAGTTAATGAAATTTTAGTTAAAGCACTTGAAAATATGACTTCTGAAGAAAAAGTAAGAGTTGGAAAACACCAATCACTAAATGGACATTATAATATCGATAAATTAATTAAAATTTCACAATCACCAATAGGAAGAACTCCAAGATCAAATCCAGCAACTTATACAAGTGTTTTTGACGACATAAGAGACGTTTTTGCTAATTTAGAGGAAGCTAGAAGTCGTGGATATTTAAAAGGGAAATTTTCTTTTAATGCTTCTGATGGTCGTTGTGAAAAATGTCAAGGTGATGGAATGCTAAAAATAGAAATGCATTTTCTACCTGATGTTTATATCAATTGCGACCACTGTGATGGAACAAGATATAAAAATGAAATTCTAGAAATTAAATATAAAAATAAAAATATTTCAGATGTTCTAAATATGACTGTTCTAGATGCTTATGAATTTTTTGAAAATCGCCCTAAAATAGCAAGTAAATTAAAAACTCTAATAGATGTTGGACTTGACTATATTACTTTAGGACAATCAGCAACTACTCTTTCAGGTGGTGAAGCACAAAGAGTAAAATTAGCTAAATTCTTACAAAAAAAACCTACAGGAAAAACTTTTTATGTACTTGATGAACCAAGTACGGGATTACATCCACTTGATGTTTCCAAACTAATTAAAGTTCTTAATAGATTAGCAGATAGTGGTGAAACTGTTTTAGTAATTGAACATAATTTAGATATTATTAAAGTAGCAGACTATGTAATTGATTTAGGTCCCGGTGGTGGAGTTAATGGTGGAAAAATAGTTGCAACAGGAACTCCTGAAGCAGTTGCTCAAAATGAAAATTCTTTTACAGGTCAATATTTAAAAGGAGTCTTGAAAAATGGAAAACATTAAAATTTCTTTTTTAATAAATGAGTTTAATTTAAATCCCATCAACAACTTTCCAGAAGGGGAAATCAAAAGACCTTCTATTAATAGAGCGGGTTTATTACTTGCAGGTGTAGTAAGTAATGAAACTTTAACCAAAAATATTGTTGCTTGAGGAACAAATGAATCGGAATTTTTACTTTCTTTAAACCAAACAGAAAGGAAAAATGCATTAATTCGTGTTTTAGGACAACATCCACCACTGCTAATGTTGTCAATTGGTTTTTCTAAAAAACTATATGATGAAGTACTTGAAATTGCCAACCAATTTTCAGTACAAGTTACTAATAGTGAAGAACATTTATCCACTTTAATTGCAAATATAGGAAGTTTTTTATCAGAATATTTTGCTAAAAAAGAAGCAGTTCATGGTTGTGCAATTATCATAAACGGAGTTGGGGTTTTAATTGTAGGTTCTTCAGGAGTTGGAAAATCTGAAGCAGTGCTTGAGTTAATTCAAGATGGACACACTTTTGTTAGTGATGATACGGTAATTATTTCTAGGCTTGGAACAAGATTTATTGGAAAACCATCTCCAATTACTCAAGATTTATTAGAAGTTAGAGGAATTGGAATAATTGATATTAGACATACTTATGGTTCTAGTATGATAAGAAAAAAACTTGATATTGATTTAGTTCTTGAATTAGTATTAAGTGATAGTGCAATTAATTTTGATAGATTAGGTAATAGTGAATTGCATTATAATATATTAGGTGGAACTATTCAAAAAATTCAAATTCCTGTTAAACAAGGAAGAACAACTTCATCACTTGTTGTTGCAGCTGTTAATTCTTATTTGGTTAAACAGGATGGTTTAGATCCAATTCAAAAAATACAAGAAAGGATAAAAAACAATGCCAAATAATGCAAATTTTCCTGAATATTTAAAAGAAGCACGTCCTTTTAAAGAAGGAGAGGCATATTATTTATTTAATCAAACTTGATTACCAGTTTATAGTGTTATGATTATGCTGGGAATGATTTTAGCAATTTTCACGATTTTCTTTTTTTGAAAAAGAGAAAAAATGAATACTGATCATTTAGCAATTTTAGTAATGATTACTATTCCTACATCTATTATTGGTTCAAGACTTGGTTTTATTTTTGAACAATTAATAGCAGGAAATGCTGAATCATTAAAACATACTTGATGAAATATTAGATCGGGTGGTTTATCAATTCAATGAGGAGTTATTTTAGCTACAATAAGTGATTTAATATATATTTATTTTAAAAGAAGCGTAATAGACTATCGAAAAGCAATGAGTATTATTTTACCAGCTGTTTTAATAGGACAAGCAATTGGTAGATGAGGAAATTATACCAACCATGAAGTTTATGGAAAAATAGATGTAGATGGAAGTAGTGTCTTATGACTTGGAGAAACTATTGTAAGAAATATGTTTATTAGTGACTCTGTTAATTCCGATGGAGCATTAAGAGTACCTTTATTTTTCTATGAGTTTTTAACATCAATTGTTGGTTATATATTAATTGTTTGAATATTTAATCTTTTCAATTGATTAAAACCTGGTGTTACAGCAGGTTTCTACTTAATTTGATACGGAATAGTAAGATCTTCTATGGAATTTTTAAGAGAAGAATCTTATGTATTTTACTTTGTTTTAGCTATTATTTACATTGTTGTTGGTTTAATATTTGTAATTTATTACCAATTTTTTGCAAATTACAAATATTCAATTAGTAAAACAGGAATTAAAGTAAATAAAGTTCAAAGATACGAGAAAACAAAAGAAAAAATGTTTTTCATTACTTGAGTAAACTATAAAAGAATTAATTAAAATTATAAAATAAAAGAAGGTAAAAAAATGGAAAAAATTTATGATGTAGCAATAATAGGTGCAGGTCCAGCTGGTTTAACAGCAGCAATTTATGCATCTAGAGGAAATTTATCAGTCGCAATTATTGAAAAAGGTGCTCCTGGTGGAAAAATGGTAGCACAATCAAAAATTGAAAACTGACCAGGAGATAAAGTTGTAATGGGAGCAGATTTAGCTCTAAGAATGTATGAACACGCTTTAGAATATGGTGCAGAGCATTTATACGGAGAAGTAGAAAAAGTATTATCTTTAAGTGAGTTTGAAAAAGAAATTCACTTAAAAAATAAAAAAATTATTAAAGCAAAAGCAGTAGTAGTTGCTTCAGGTATGAACGAAAGAAAACCAATGGATATTGAAGGGATTTTAGAATTTGAACATCGCGGTGTTTCTTATTGTGCAATTTGTGATGGTCCTTTATTTGGTAAAAACCCATCTATCATTATAGGTGGTGGAAATTCAGCTGTTGAAGAAGGTTCTTTCTTAGCCTCTATTGCTTCAGAAGTAAATATCTTTGTAAGAGATGCTAAATTTAATGCAGAACCAAGACTTGTTGATGAATTAATGTCAAAACCAAATGTTAAAGTTCACTTTAACTCTAAAGTTTTAAAATTAAAAGGAAATACTTCTTTAGAAGAAGCAGAAGTTGAAATTGATGGTAAAATTCAAACAATTAAAGTTGCTTCACTATTTCCATACATTGGATTTATTCCTGCAACCGGTTTTTTAAAAGACTTAAATATTTTAGAACCAAATGGTTTTATCAAAGTGGATCACTTTCAAGAAACTAAAGAAAAAGGAATATATGCCATTGGAGATGTAACTCAAAAAGAAATTAGACAAATAGCAACTGCAACAAACGACGGAACTATTGTAGGAAAAATTCTTACCAATCGTTTAGGAAAGTAATAATAAAATTTTAAATCATAACATGATATATATAATAAAAAAGTAAAAAAAGACTGTTTTTTTAATAAAAAAAGACTTTTTTTTTTTTTTTGTAAAAAAAGAAGAAAAAATATAAAATATTATGGAAATACCATGAAATTAAATGGTATTTTACTAATTAATAAAATAATATTTTTAGGAGAAAAATGAAAATAAAATTTAAAAACGTGCTTTTAACTTTAGGTACGAGTGCAACAGCATTAGCAGGATTTGCTTTTGCTGTTTCTTGTGAAAAAAAAGAAGAAGCTAAAAAACCTGAAACACCTTCAACACCTACAAACCCAGGACAAAGTGGTTCAGGAACAGAAACTTCAACACCTACTCCAGGTTCTGAAGGATCAGAAGG
>NZ_JBTGVE010000031.1:0-7343 GCF_054343415.1 Mycoplasma sp. AC157
ACTTTCATTACTTCTTAATATAATAGAATTTAAAGATAAAATTATTCCCATAGTCATGAAACAAGATAAAGAAGCAAAATTTAGTGTTGATAAATTTTCTTTAGCTAAGATTGTTTTTATTTCATTTAAATTTGCTACACCACTTTGACTATAAGCACCTAAATAAAATGCTAATAATGATAGTGTTGATGACAAGATGGAAAGTAAAGATATTTGAATTATCATTTCTTTAGTTAAGATAGAAGCATTTTTATGATTTGGTTTTTTATTCATTAAATTTTGTTTTGGTCTATTTAAACCTAGTGCAATTCCTGGGAAAGTTTCAGAAATAACATTTATTCACAAAATTTGTAAAGAAGATAAAGGATTTATACTAAAAATTAAAATTCCAATAAAAGTAGTTAATAAAGCTGTTAAATTGGTTGTAAAAAGGAAAATCATTAATCTTTTTATGCTATATAAAATACTTCTTCCTTCTTTTATAGCACTAACTATTGTTGAAAAATTATCATCTGTTAATACCATATCTGCAGCTTGTTTGGAAACATCAGTTCCTGTTATCCCCATAGCACAACCAATATCTGCAGCTTTAAGAGCAGGAGCATCATTTACTCCATCGCCTGTCATAGAAACAACTTTATTTTTTGTTTGTCAAGCTTTAATAATTCTGATTTTGTCTTCAGGACTAACTCTGGCAAAAACTGCATATTTTTCAATGTTTTGATTTAAATCTTCATCGCTCATTAGTTTTAATTCACTTCCACTTAAAACTAAATCTTCATCAGAGTTTACTATATTTAATTGTTTGGCAATGGCATAAGCTGTGTTTGCATAATCACCAGTAATCATTACAGTTTTTATTCCAGCTTTTTGTGCAATTGCAATAGAACTTTTAACCTCTTCTCTTGGAGGGTCTATCATCCCTATTAATCCCACTAATGTTAAATTTTGTTCCACATTTTTTGAACTTAAATCATCTGGTAATTTGTCTCATTTTCTAATTGCTAATGCTAAAACTCTTAAAGCATTATTAGAAAATTCGATATTTTTATGTTCTATTTGCTTTGACAAATTGTTTGCAAGAGCGAAAATAGAATCTGGAGCTCCTTTTGTAATAGAATAAATATTTTCATTAATTTTTACAAAGACAGTCATCATTTTTCTATCCGAATCAAAAGGAATTTCGTTTATTCTTGGATGTAATCCAGAAACTGAATCTTTCAAAATTTTATTATCAATTCCGAATTGGATAATAGCAGTTTCAGTTGGATCTCCAATTAATTTGTGTTCCCCTTTTTCATTTATAGATGAGTTGGCATCTGTACATAAAATAAAATATTTAATAAAGTCTTCTTCTGAAAAAGCGTTATTTTTAAAGGTTTCTATAACCTTCATTTTATTTTGGGTTAATGTTCCTGTTTTATCACTACAAATTATTGAAACATTTCCTAAAGTTTCAGCAGCTGGTAGTTTTTTAACAAGAGCATTTTTATTTGATAATCTTTTAACTCCAATAGATAAAATAACAGTAACAATTGGTACTAAACCTTCTGGTATAGTTCCAATAGCTAAAGTTATAGCAATAACAACACCTTTTGCTCAAAGACTTCAATTTCCTGAAGCAACTATAAAAATATAAATAAAGAAGGTAATTACACATAAAATAGCGGAAAAAATTCCAATTTTTTTACTTAAATTTGCAAGTTGTTTTTGGAGTGGAGTGAGTTTTTCTTTTTCTTGATTTAGCAATTTAGCAATATTTCCTAATTTTGTTTCCATCCCAATTTTTGTAACTAGAATTTT
The DNA here is from genome assembly GCF_054343415.1 of Mycoplasma sp. AC157. Classification (NCBI taxonomy): domain Bacteria; kingdom Bacillati; phylum Mycoplasmatota; class Mollicutes; order Mycoplasmatales; family Mycoplasmataceae; genus Mycoplasma; species Mycoplasma sp. AC157. The sequence continues at coordinate 1,804 of NZ_JBTGVE010000031.1, forward strand.
TGCTCTACCATTTATAACATTTGTGCCAGAATAAACTTCAGTATCTTCGGTTTCTTCTCAGTTAAATTCTAAATTAGATATATTTTTTTTAAAAACACTTAAAGATTCACCTGTTAAAATCGATTCTTCAACCTCTAATTGAGCAGAATTAACAATAATTCCATCAGCTCCGATAGTATTTCCTGCTTCAATTAGTAATATATCTCCAACAACAATGTCTTTTGTATCGATAATTATTTCTTGTCCGTTTCGAATTACTTTTGATGTTGGAGAACTTAAACTAGCAAGTGATTCAATAGATTTTTCTGCTTTATTTTCCTGTATTAAACCAAATATAGCATTTAAAATTACAATAAAAAATATCACAAAAGGTTCTACAAAACTAATTATAAATTCTATATGATTCTTATATTCATAATGAACTATCGCTTCATAAATAGCAATTCCTAAAGCTAAAAATGCAGCAATAATTAAAAGAATAATCATCGGTTCAATAAACTGTTTTAAAAACTTAATAATTAAAGGTGTTTTCTTTTTATTTTTAAGTTCGTTTACACCGTATTTTTCTTTATTTTTAGAAATTTGTTCATGATTTAAACCTTTATTTAAATCAACGTATTTAAATGTATTTTGTAAAGAATTATTTTTGTTTTCCATTATTTCTTTCTGCTGCTTTTTCTACAAAAGCACTAAATAGTTTATGTGGATTTAGTGGTCTTGCATTGAATTCTGGATGATACTGCACACCAATATAAAAATCTTTGCTTTTATCTTCACAAGATTCAACCAGACCTAATTCTGGATGATAACCTGAAAAACTAAAATTTTCATCTTCTAATTTTTCAATAAATTCATGTTGTATTTCGTATCTATGTCTATGTCTTTCAAAAACAGAAGTACTTTTGTAAAATTTAGCAATTAAAGAATCTTTTTTAAACACTGTTTCAGATTCTCCTAATCTTAAAGTTCCGCCCATTTGGTCTTTTTCATTTTTACCTTTTATAAAATCTAAAACATAAACTTCTTCTTTGTTGTTTGTAGCAAATTCTTTAGAAGTTGCGTGTTTATAACCTTTTAGACGTGCTTGAGCAACTGACATTGCTTGCATACCTAAACAGATACCAAAAGTTGGAATATTTTTTTCTCTTGTATATGTTGCTCCTAAAACTTTTCCTTCAAAACCTCTAATACCAAATCCAGGTAAGATAATTACACCATCAGCATCATCGAGTTTTTCAGATATATTTTCATTAGTTAGAATATTAGAGTCAACATATTCTAGTTTTACTTCATATCCTTTATCAAATGCAGAAATTTTAATAGCTTCATTTATTGATTTATAAGCATCGGAAAAACTGGTATATTTCCCAAGCATTTTGATTAATAATTCAGCTTTTTTTTCTTTATTAACTTTGTTAGCAAAAGTTGTTCATTTTCTTAAATTTGGTTTTATATGTGTAATATTAAAGTAATCTAATATAATATTAGCTGCGTCTTTTTTTTCTAAATATAAAGGCATTTCATATACATTTTTTAAATCAGGAGCAGAAATAACATTTCTTGGATTTAAAAATGTAGTTTTTGCAACTTTATTTAAAATAGTGTGATCAACTTCGTCGTTAGATCTTAAAAGTATCATATTAGGTTTTATACCCATACCTCTTAATTTGTTAATAGAATCTTGTGTAGGTTTGGTTTTAAAATCACCTGATGTTTCAAGAAAAGGAACATAAGTTACGTGAATGAAAAAAGTGTTTATTCCGTTGAATTCACTACTCATTTGTGCTATTGCATAAATAAACGGATTTGATTCAATATCCCCTACTGTTCCACCTATTTCAACTATAACAAAGTCACTTTTATATTTTTTTTCTATATTTTTAATTATACTAATTATTTCATCGGTAACATGTGGGATATATTGAACGGTTTTACCATCATAATATCCTTCCCTTTCTTTTTCTAAAATATTTCAAAAGATTCTACCACTTGTAAAATTGGAATCTTTTGAAAATTTTTCATCAATAAAACGTTCATAGTGACCAAGATCAAGATCTGTTTCTCCACCATCAGCAGTTACATAAACTTCTCCGTGTTCGTAAGGAGACATAACTCCAGGATCCACATTTAAGTAAGGATCTAATTTTAAAACAAAAACACTAAAACCTCTTGATTTTAAAAGGTTTCCGATTGAAGCAGCAGAAACTCCTTTTCCTAATCCGGAAATTACACCACCTGTAACAAAAATAAATTTAGACATTTTTTCTCTCTTTCATACTAATACATTTAATATTTAAATTATACAAAAATATTGATATTTTGTTTTTGTAAAAATAAAAAAATATTTATAATTTAAATATGAAAAACAAAACTAAAAAAATTATATTATCATCAATAGTGCTTGGTACTATTGCGGCATCTTCTATTGGCGCAACTTTAGCAATAGTCCTTAATAAAAACAAAAATAAAGAAAGTATATTTTTAAAGGAAAAAATTAAATTTAGCAGAACAAAAGATAAAGTTTTTATATTTCTTCCTAATTCTTTTAAAGAATCAATTAAAGATATTGAATTAACTTTAAAAGAAAAGCAAACAGATTCTAAAACTTATGTTTCAAAAGAGTTTACTTATTTGAATAGCAAAATTGAAGTTTTAATTCCTTCAATTTTGCAAGATAAATCTTCGTTATTTATCGATAAACTCTTTATAAATAAAGAAAATATTTCATTAAAAAGATATTCTGATACAGAAAGAGAAATTATATTTAGTGAAGAAAAAAAAGATCCTGAAGTTCCTAAAACAGACCCTGATACACCTAAACCAGAAAATCCTGGGGAAAAAGATGTAATCGAGAATCCAAATAATGGTACCATAAATAATGTTCAAGATCCAAATGATAAACAAGAACCTGAAATTCCTGATTCAAATGAAAATGATGACTTTGTAATTTCATCTTTAGAAATTTTAGAAAAAACAGATGAATTTGTAAAACTTAAAGTAAATTTTTCTAAACATTTATTAAAAAATGTAAAAAATAAAGATTTTCAAATTGAAATATCTGGAAAAATTAAGGATAAACAATTTTTTAACTCTCAAGAATATATTGAAAATTCCGATTCAGTTATTTTTGATTTATCAAATTTAGAGTTTAGTGAAAACTATTTAATTAATAATATTACTTTAAACAATAAACCACTAACTAGTTTAAATTCAGCACAAAAAATAGGAAATAATTGAGAAAATTCCGAAAATACAAGTGATTTCATCTTTCAAACAAAAGAGTATTCTCAAAAAATATCTTATGATAGTATAAGTTATCACATTGATGAAACAAATCCAAATCGTTTATTACTTTCTTTTAACAATGTGGAAAAACTATTTGAATTTACAGAAAGTGAATATATTGGAAAATTAACATTAAAAGATAAAACAAATTCAGACACAGAATTTACGGTAGATATTTCGATTAGAAAAACAGAAAATGAAGGATTAAAAAATATTCCTATCACAATTAGTACAACAAGTGATTCATCAACTTTTGACTATGAAGATGGATTTGAAATTCCTTCAAACGCCAACTTAGAAATAGTGGATTTTAAAATTGATAGGAGTGGTTTAGTTTCCGTTATTGAACCGAGAATTTCTATTTTACCAAAAGACGGAATAAATAAAGAATTTAGTTCTAAAAGAAGTTTTAGTAAATTCAAAAATACTGAGTTTAATTTAGAATCTAATAATAACTTGAAAGTTAAAACAGAATTAGAACTTGTTGATATTGATCAAAGTAATTTGAATGATGTCAAATTGGAATTTATATCTAATTTTGGTGGTTATTGAAAAATAAATGCAACTAAAGTCAATGATAAATGAGAAGCAAATATTCCAAATTATAATTATTATGGAAAAATTTCTTTAACTAAAGTTTTTGTAAATAATAAAGAAATTCAATTAGATTATTTACATAAAGGAGTCCTTAAATTTAATAATGATAAAAATAGAGAAGAAAATGCACTAATAAATTCTGTAAATATTACCGAAAATAAAGAAAATTCCTTTATATCTGATATTTCTGTAAATTTTAATAATAGTGAATTATTAGATCAATTTTCTTTATTAAAACCAAGACTTGAAATTTTTGATATTAATAATCAAACTCAAATTATTGAACCAAAATTCCTTTATAAAGATAAAAATAATTATATATTTAGCACTTATTTAAAAAACAATGTTAATTATAAAATTAAAAAATTAAGTTTTGGCACTCAAGATTTTAATTTTGAAAATTCATTTACAAAATCAAAGACATCTACACCAAAAACAGAAATAGAATTAAATGAAATAATTAATAATATTTCTTCTTTAAATTTAACAAAAAAATACTGAGCTTCTGGAGCACTAAAATCTTTAAATTCAACATCTGATTTTATAAAGATAACTGACATTAATAAGATTAGAAATTTTGATGATTCAATAGAAATAGAAGTAAATAAATCGTCTTCTGAAACAGAAATTGATGAAAGAAACGGTATTTTAAAATTAAATATCAAATTAAAATCTGGATCAAATTATTCAATTTCTAAAAAAATTACAATTAACAATTTATATAATGTTAATTTCTTTGAACATTTTAATCAAAGTAATAGTTATTTTGAAAAATTAATTTCAATATCAAATAAAGGTTTAACTAAATCTACTTTAGATTTTGACAAAACATTTACTGAAGTAGAAACTAACGATTTACATTATTCATTTGGAAATCCAACTACTTGAGTTGAAATAAAAGATGAAAAATTAAATGATTTTTTAAATATTGATGAATCGTTAAAAAGTTATGATAGTTCAAAACTAAAAATATTTTTCATCAAATTTAGAGATCAAAAAAATTTATATGATCCACATATAACTTCTGCATATGCAATGCAAGGCTTTATGGAATATAAAATAGGTTTTTGATTTGATAATTTAAACGAAAATAACCCAGAATCTAAATATAAGAAAATTTATGGTCCTATGTTAGTAGGTGGATTCAACTTTGATAATACATCACAAAGTCTTTATTTAAACTTTAAAGAAAAAATTGAAAAATTTTCAACAGAAAAATGAGATGAATTTAATAGTTATTATGGATTTAAAAATCCTGAATCTGTTGATTTAGATAATTTAATTGCTGAAATTAATCAAATTTCCAGTAAAGAAGAAAGATGAAATAAAATTTTAGAGTATACCAAAATAAGTAAATTGTTATCTAGTATAACTGATTTAGTTAAAAATTCATTTAATTCTCCAATTTCAAAAGATTTTTATAATATTCAAGTAGAAACAGCAAGCAAAGAAACTATTGGAGAAAATAATTTTCTTAAATTAAAAGTTGTTTTAAAATCTCATTCCTTTAATAGAACTATTCAAAACAACGAAAATAATAATATAGGTAATAATTTTATTGATATATTATTCTTAAAAAGATAAAAACTCAACTAAATTGAGTTTGCTTAATTGTAAGATCAAGTGCACCACTTTAAAGTAAAATTTAAAGTATGGGA
>NZ_JBTGVE010000032.1:0-6069 GCF_054343415.1 Mycoplasma sp. AC157
TTTCTTAATTAAAAAAACGTTTTCGCCACAATATAGGGCAAAAACGGAATTTTATTTTAAAAAAGATATGTGCTTTTATTAATTACCTTTTAATTTTCAAGTACCATCATTTAGTCTTTCAAAATCACTAGTAACAGTTAATAATCTGTATAACTCACCACGTTTTTTTTGTAAAACTAATTCTTTTTCTTCGTGTGTAAATTCACCTTTTTCAAATCATTTTTTTTGAAGTTTATTTTTTACAAAAGTAAAGATATCTTCAAATTGCATATAGCTTTTTGTTGATAAAACTTCTACTGATAAACTGATCATTGTGTCCATTTCTTGCTCCTTATTTTTTATTTTTTCTCATTTTGCATTTTTTATAAAAAAATTACATTTTCCTACACTTTTCTTTAATTTATAATCTCAAACATAGTCAATACAACCTCAACCGATGTATTTTTGTATTAATTTCTTACCACAAATTATACATTGTTTATAGTCAAATATACATTTATTTAAAAAATATTTTCTTTTTCATTCTTTTAATTCTTTATCTTCTCTATTGTTTACAATGGCATTTTCAAGTCTTTCTTTTGCATTAATCAACTCTTCAAACACTAGAGTTTTATTATAAACTTCAAAAGTTATTATGCAATCTTTGAGTGCTCTGTGAATGCCTTGATTATCTACTGAAAATAAATTTGACAGAAAATTTAAAGAATAAGAATCTGTATTAAAGAAAACTTTATTAAATGATTGAAAGTAAAAACCAATATCTATCATTTTGTTAGGAAATTTTTCTAATTCACGAGATTTATAAGATTTTTTTATTGTACGGAAATCATAATGCATTCCATTAAAAGCATAAAGATTTAAATTCTCAATAAAAATTTTAAATTCGTTTAAAACCTTTATTGCATCTTCACCTTTTTCCTTTATTTCTTGGTTAGAAATATTATTGTATCAACTTATAAAGTTATTTACAAAATCAGGTGGTTGTTTAATTATTTTGGAAAATGTATCAATAATTTTGTTGTTTTTAACTTTGATAGCACCAATTTCAAGTAGAGTGCCAACATCATCACAACCTTCTAAATCAAAAATAACATAGCTATCTTTAAATAGATTTGGTAGTTTTTTGGATTTAAGAATATCTAAACGTTTTTCTTCAAATATTTGTTTATTTAAAGTTTCCATTACATTCTTTCTGGGGTAGAAACACCAATAAGTTTTAGTCCAGTTTCTAGAACAATCTTAACAGCTTTAGAAAGTGCTAATAAACTCTCTTCATTATCAGAATTTAAAATTTTAGAATTTGAATAAAAAGAGTTAAAGTCTTTAGCTAATTTAATTAAATATTCGGGCAGTAAGTGAATTTTGTAGTTACTGCTAATTTTTTTAATTAAATCTGGAAAATCTTTTAAAGTATTAACTAATTTAATTTCATTTTCATTATTAAAGCTTGAAGCTAATACTTCTTTATTATTTGCTTTACTAATTAATTGATTTGCTCTAGCATAGGCATATTGAATCATAAATACAGGGTTTTTTTGACTACTTTCTAATGCAAGTTCAACATCAAAGTCTAATCCTGAATTTTCTGTTCTATCAATCATAAAGAATCTTACTGCATCTTTACCAACCAATTCAATCAATTCTCTTGCTGTAAAGGTAATTCCTTTTCTTTTGGACATTTTTAATTCTTGTCCATTTTTCATTAATCTAACAATTTGACAAGTTAAAACTTTTAACTGTTTTTGAGAATCAAATCCTAATTGATCGATTGCAATTTCCATTCTTTTTATATAACCAATATGATCAGCACCTCAAATATTAATTAATTTGGTAACTCCATCATTTCTTGTTAATTTATCATTATGATACGCGATATCTGGTAAAAAGTAGGTAAAAGAACCGTCTTTTTTGATAAGAACTCTGTCTTTATCATCTCCGTATTTTGTAGTTTTTAATCAAAGCGCTCCATCATGTTTATAAGTGTTTTTTAATTTCTCTAAAGCAAGTTTGATTTTGCCATCTTTATAAAGAGTTTTTTCACTAAAAAAGTTGTCAAACTTAATTCCAAAAAGACTTAAATCCCTTTTAATTTGACCGAGCATTATGGAAGTTGATGCTCTCTTAAAAAAATCTCTAGTTTCTAAATCATTAATAGAACTATTTACGTATTTATCTTTATAGTGTTTTATGATTACGTGAGCAGCTCATTTTATATCACTACCTTTATAATAATCTTCTTTAAATTCTACTTTTTTACCAAAGTGCTGTAAGTATCTTGCAAAAACAGATTCAGCAAGTAGATCAATTTGATTTCCAGCATCATTAATATAATATTCTTTTATAACTTTGTTACCAGCAAATTCTAAAATATTAGCTAATGTTGCACCAATTGCAGCCCCCCTTGCGTGCCCAAGGTGTAAAAAACCAGTAGGATTTACAGAAACAAATTCTAAGTTAATAAATTGATTTTCTTTTTGTTTTCCGTAATTTTGATTTAATTTTAAAATATTATTTACTTCTTCTACATAAATATTATTTTTTACGAAAAAATTAATAAATCCAGGTTTTGCTACTTCTATTTTAGAAATAGAATATTTTTCTTTGTTTATTTTGGAAACAATTAAATCAGCAATCTCTAAAGGATTTTTATTTAGATCTGATTTAAGAGTCATTGCTAAGTTTGTTGAATAATCACCAAATCCCTTGGATTCAGTTAATATAATATTTTTTTCAATTTTTAAATCATTTAAAACGTCTTTTAAAGATTGAATAATTTGTTCTTTTGTATTCATTCTATTTACCTACTACTACTGAAGCAGGTTTGATTACTCTATCATAAAGTTTATAACCATTGCTTTTAACACTAATAATTTTATCTTTTAGTTGTTGGTTACTTTCAAGTTCAAAAACTTCGTGGATTTCTGGATTATAACTTTCACCAACAGAAGGTTCAATTTTTGTAATACCAAAATCTGCAAAAATTAATTCAATTTGTTTTAATAACATTGAAAAACCTTTAACATAGTTTTGAACTGCAGAGTTATCTTGTTTTTCTCCTGCTTTAATTGCTAATTCAAAGTTTTTTAATGGAATTAAGAATGATTCAAAGAATTTTTGAATTCCATATTTTTTTATATTAGTTAGTTCTAGTTCATATTTAGAAGATGTTTCATCTTTATGTTTTTGAATTTCTTCTTTTGCTTTTTGTTGAAGTTCAATTGCTTTTTGTTTTAATTCTTCGTTATTTTTATCTAATTCTAGTTTGAGTTTAGCAATTTCTAATTCTAAAAGAGAGGTTTTAATTTTGGTTTTTTCTTGTACAGAAACAGAGTCATCTTTTTTATTATTGTAATTTCTTTTATATCTAAAATTTCTTTTTGTTCTTTTGTGTTTAACGTTTTCAGTATTATTGTCTTTTGATTCAACTTTTTCTTGTTGTTTTTTAATATCTTTTTCCATTTCTCTCCTTAAAGTAATATAAAGTTATATTTCTTTTTTGAGAAATTTTTCCAATAGATTAAGTGCTGCTAAAACTTTAGAATAATCTAATCTTGTAGTTGGAGCTACAACACTAATTTCTTTATTTATATTCTCGTTTTCAAGTTTTTTAGAAATAAAAACAGCTTCTTGTGATTCAATTTGAATTTTTATGTTTTTTTCTTCATCCAATTTATTTTCAATAGTTTCTCAAATTGATTTTTTTTCTATTAAATCTAAAATTTCACTTAATTTTTCTCTCGATATATCTCTAGATAAAATTAAATTATTTTTATTATAAATTTTTGATTCAAATTCATTTTTAAAATTAAAAATATTTTGCATAAAGGTTTTTAAAACATTATCTAAGTTTTTTATTTCTTTAGCCAATATTGGAACTAAAATTTCTACAATTTTTTGGATTTCATTTAACGCCACATTAATTAATCTTTCTTTGAAAATCCTTATAGCTATTTTTATGTCTTCTTTTTCTACTTCATTTGAAAAAGAAACTATTTTGTTTTCTACTTTTCCTGTTGAAGTTACTAATACAATAACTCCCATAAAGTTATCAATTGCAGTGAATTGAATAGATCTTAATCTTTCAGATCCTAAGGGTTCTGATGTTATAACGGTAATACCGACAAATTCTGATATTAATTTTGCTGCTTCTTCAAGTGTTTTGTCAATAGATATTCTTCTTTTAGCAAAAATATCGTTTAGTTTTTGCTCTAGATCTGCATCGGTTTGTGAAGTTAAATTTTTAGCATAATATTCATATGCTTTTAAAGTAGGAATTCTCCCACTGGAAACATGAGATTTTTCAAGAAAACCATCTTTTTCAAGTTCAGCCATTATGCTTCTTATTGAAGAAGAAGAAGCATTAATTTTATATTTTTCTTTTAGTGATTCTGAACCGATTGGTTCCCCTGTTTCAATGTAACTTTCAATTATAAATTTTAAGTAAGATTTCTTTTTAGCGGCGCTCTTATGTTCCATAATAAAAATTATATTCTAATTTCTTTTTTTTACAAACTTTTATTAAGTATTTTTATTAAAACAGAAATAATTTGTCACCCCAATTACCAATATAAAATGTCACTTTTTATAATTATATGTTAATTGAATGATATCATAAATTATCAATTGTATAAATTTAATCATTTTACTTACAACATCATTTTTTTATTATAGAAGAGGGACATTTTGATTGATAATTTATAAAAAAATAATGTAAAAATTTAGTAAGTAAAATGTAATTAATTGGAGTATTCAAAAAACGTTTTACCGTATAAAATGGGCATAAACGGTTTTTTCACTATTTAAACTGGGAAAGAAAAAGAGTTTTATTTTTTGATAAATTATGAACAACTATTTTATAAAAAAATCTTTTAATAATTGTTATAGGTGAAAAATTATCTTTCTATTTTCCTTTAGCATATCTATTAAGTATTTATTAACGTTAATACTTTTGTTGTGTTTGACTTATTATTGCAAATAAGTATTATAAAAGTAATAAAAAAACACTATCTAATAGTGTTTAATTATCTTGTATGCACAAGCCGGTTTTCCTATATTAAATTTATTATAACACAATCTCCCAAAATATTTAAAAAATTTTTGTAAAAATTATAAAATATTATTATGAGTAAAAAATTTCTTAGTTATAAAGACCAATTGAAAAAGTTAAAAAAAGAAAAAAATATAATAATTGACATTGAAGAAAATAAAGCAATAGAAATTTTAAAAAAAGAAAATTATACAAACGTTTTCTCTTTTAATAAAGAATGGTTGACAGATTTTAATAGTAAGAATGAATTAAATATAACCAACAAAAAAAAGAATTAAATGTTAATTTTTTATTATAATTTATTAAAAAAACAATAAGAAATAAAGTTAAACATCTTTATCCAAAAAAAATTAATTTCTCTTATTTGGTTAAATATAGAGCAAAAGAGAAAAAATTGTATACTTTTTTATATAATAAAATTAGAGATATAGAACTTGAATTAAAAACAAAAGTATCTTATTTTATAGGTAAAAAGGATAAAAATAATACAAATTGGATAGAATGACTTTATAAAATATCAGATAAAGAAACTGAAATTTCTTTTGAACAATGAAAATTTAAAAAATTTAATCCTTTTGAGATAAAAAATGAGACGTTTAATGCCAATATTTGATTTGCTATTAATGTTTTAACTTTAGGAACTATTACTGAAATTATAAAAACTATTTTATCATCAAAAGATGAAGAAATAACTTTTAATATTAAAAAAGAATTTTTATTTGAAATTTTTGATAAAGATAAAGTAGACAAAATAAGCAATGAAAAAGAATTAAAAACATTTTTATATAACCTTAACAACTTTTTCTTTCCAATATTAAAAAGATTAAGAAATTCAGTAATGCATTTTGAAAATATTAATGCTTTTTTTCAAAAAGAAAGAATACAAATAATAAGAAAATCAAAAAAAGAGAAAAAATACATTTTATTTAAAAATACAAATAATAATAAAAAAGCAGAATTTTTATAAGATTAAACAGGGACATAAATTTGGGACACCAAATTTATGTTTTTATTTAAGGAGA
>NZ_JBTGVE010000033.1:0-5812 GCF_054343415.1 Mycoplasma sp. AC157
TTTAGTTTTCCATTTTGAATAGAAACTAAATTCCCTAGGTTGTCCTGTTCTCAAGCGTGAGTAAATTCTTTGAATCTTAAAGAAGGAACTAACTTGTCTTTTGAAATCATTTTATTTATTTCCTAAAATTTTTATTAACTCTTCAATTGCTTCCATATCTGAAGGTTCACCTTTTAATTCAGAAAGCAGATTAATTAGATTGGATTCTTGTTCTTTAATTTGATTATTGATGTCACTTAAAGTATCAAAGTATTTATCATATAAATATTCTAATTTGGAAATTAAATAGTTAATAATAGCATCTTGTTTTTCAAAAATAATAGATTCAAAATTACTAATTCATTCTTTGTGTAATAAATTAAAGAATTCTTCTTCAGTGATGTTTGATAAGTATATTTCAATATTTTGGTTTAATTCTGTTTTTAAATTTTTTAAGTCTTTGTTTAAGTCAGATTTTTGGTTATTTAAATTATCAAATTCTAATAATTTGCATTCTAAAGATTCTTCTTCTCATTGTTCATTAGAATCAATTTTTTTAATGTATTTTTTAACTTCTGCGGCTTTTATTACTCCATCTTTAAATAATTCTTCATCTTTGTCTTCGTCATTAATGCTTTCAACAATGGAATTCATTTGGGAATCTAAATCTGTAATTTGCTCTTGTTTTTCATTAATTGAATTAATTAAAGAGGTAAGTTTAAATTTACCAATGGTATCAATATCAAATAATTCACTTTCGATTTTATTAACTTTACCATCTTTGGTTTTGCTAATTGTTGTTGTTTGTTCAAGGATTGTGCTAAATTCTTCTCCTTCAAATTTTTGAATAACAGAAATTGTTGGTTGAATATGTTTATGAGCATAATCAAGCATTATTTGGAATAATTCATATTTATCTAATAACGGTACGTCTTCTAAATCTTCAAAGATATATTTATCAATAATATTATCTAAATACTTATCATCAAGTTTAAAAATATTGTCTAATGAAGAAGTTAAATTAGAAATTTCTTCACTAAAATCACTAATGATTTGTAAATAGTGATTTGAATATGCTTTAACATCACTATTTTCTTTTACTTTATCTTGAATTAAGCCCTTATCAATGAGTTTAAAGTAAGAATCATTAACTTTGGTTGTGATTGTGTCAAAAAGGGAGTTAAAAGTATTTCAATATGCTTTTAATTCATCAAGCTCCACTTTAGGTACTCCGCCATACATTGATGCATATAAATCGTGTGTTTCTTCTTTTTCAAAGTTATCAATGTATCTAGAAATGTTTAAATTGAAGTCATTTTCTTCAATTTCTTTTAAAGTAACATTTCTAGAAAACTTAGAAATTTCTGCTTTTGATTTATAAACATCAATAATTCTTTTAATATGAGATCTTTCTAGTTTGTTATTTTTTCCATCTTTGACAAAGAGTTTAGAAGCATCGATAAATTGGATGTTACTATCTGCTTTATTTTTCTTAAGAATCATTACGATAGTAGAAATACTTGTTCCAAAGAAAATATTTGCAGGTAAACCAATAATTGTTTCAATTTTTTGATTTTTAATAAGTTTTGTACGAATTTCTTTTTCACTGGAACCTCTAAAAAGAACACCGTGTGGTAGAACAATCGCCATCATTCCGTTTGTATCTAAGTGATATAGTTCATGTAAAAGGAATGCATAATCTGCTTTTGATTTTGGAGCAACTCCATAATCTGCATAACGCGGATCTGTTTGTCTTCCTTCTGGATTTCATTTTAAAGAATAAGGTGGATTAGAAACAACTGCATCTACAGAAATAATATCACCGTTATTTTCACTAACCGGTCAATCTTCATTAAGAGTATCACCACATCTAACATTAATATCGGCTGAATTAATGTTTTTCATAATTAAATTCATTCTAGTTAAATTAAAAGTAGTTCTAACTTTTTCTTGAGCATAATAAGTTACAGAATCTTTGTTTTTGTCATATTTCTTAAAGGTTGATCCAATATTTAAAAGTAAAGAACCCGATCCTGAAGTAGGGTCATATACCTTTATTTTATCTCTATCTCTAAAGTTTCAAGCAATGATTTCAGACATTAGAACAGAAACTTCATGTGGTGTATAAAATTCACCACCTTTTTTACCCGCTGTAGAAGCAAATTGTCCAATTAAAAATTCATAAACATATCCTAAAACATCATAGTTCTGATTAGTTACAGGAATATCTTTAATTTGTTCCATTATTTTTTTAGCTGTTTCTGTTTGTTCTTGAACATTGGAACCAAGTTTATTCAACTGTTCAACAGAAATCATAATAATATCTTCAAATAAGTTTTTGTATTTTTGATCATCTATAATATTTTTGTTAAATCTTTGAATTGCTTCTGAAAGTTTGGAAATGCTAAAATCTGATTGTTTTCCATATTTGTTTGTTGTTCATACTTGATATAAATCGTTGTAAAAAATGAAATATCCTAAATCTTCTTTTATTAAATTGATTTTTTCTTTAATTTCTGTGATTTTATCTTCATTATCTGTATAAATTTCAGTATAGTTAGAAACCATTTCTTGAATTTCTTCGATTGAAAATTCAAACTTTTCTTGCATTAAATCAATTTGTTTTTGAGATAAGAAACTATAGAATATAAAAGATAATATAAAGTCTTTATATTCATATGCTTCTAAATTACCTCTTAAACCATTTGCAGATTGTCAAATTCTATTTGCTAACTCTTGTTTTGTTATTGTTTTTTCAAATTCTTTTTTTGCCATTTTTTCCTTTCTTGTTTTATTTAATAGCCTAATTTATTTAATATTATAATTATATTAAAAAATAATGTTTATTTATGTATAAAGCAGATGTTTTTGTGTATCTAAACTCCTGATTTTGCCAAAAATACAGGGAAATTGCTTGTTTTTAGCTTTTTATTATAAAAAAACAAAAACTTGCTTTTTTACAAGTTTTTGCTTGATTTCATTTAAACTATAAAACAAAATGTTTATAAAAGACTTTTGAATAATTCGATAATCATTTTTTTAACTTTAGAAGTAGGTTTTGTATTTGTAAAAGTTTTAGGTATAACAATATTTTTTTCTTTTAAATTTTCAATATTTTCATTAAATTTTTTAATAAACTGACCTTGAATTAAAACATTAATTTCATATTGAGAATAAAAGCTTCTAATATCTAAATTCATTGTTCCAGTATATGCTATATTTTCATCAATAATCATTGATTTAGTGTGAGAAAAAACATTTTTAAATTCAAATATTTGAGCACCATATTCTTCAAGTTGTTTTGCAAAATCTTTTGTGAATCATTCAACGTATTTTTTGTCATATTTTCCAGGTAAATAAATTTCAATTTTTCTACCTAGAATAATCATTTCTTTTAAAGCAAGAAAAATTCTTCTTGTGGGAATGAAGTAAGGAGTAAAAATTTCAATTTTTTCTTTTGAAGAATATATCATTTGAATTATAAAGGTTTCTAAAAAAGAAACGTCATATCTTGGACCACCTTCAAAAATTAATCCATAATTTTCTTTAAAATCATTATTCATATTGAAATTTATATTTAAATAAGAATTGATATCAGTAATCTCATAATCAGTTCATAAATTTCAATCTTTGATAAATGAATTGGTTAAATCAACAACAATTTGTCCTTTTATTCTTAAGTTTGCATCGAACCAAATTCCGTATTTTGTTGAAAAATTAGAATATTCATCACTTAAATTATTTCCACCAATGTAACCTATTTTACCATCTATAATAAAAAGTTTTTTATGAATTCTATAAAAGCTTTTAGAATGAATAAAAGGAAATCAAATTTTGTTATAAACATAAAATTGAATACCTAATTTCTTTAATTCTTTAAAGTCTTTTTTTGGAAGAGATGCAGATCCAAATCAATCTAAAATAATTTTAATTTCAACATTTTCTTTTGCTTTTTGAATTAAAATATTTTTCATTTGTAACCACATAAAATCATTTTTAATAATATAAAGTTCTATGAAAATAAATTTTTTGGCATTTTTTAAATCTAAAAATAACTTTTCAAAAAAATCATAACCATTTAAGTATAATGAACTATTAAAATTTTTAGGATTTGTTGTGAATATTTTGTGAGCTTTATCAAATAAATCTAAATTAACATTTTGTTTGCAATTAAAACCACAGAAATCATTATCATAAGGAGTTAAATTTCTATTAAGTAAATAGTCTTTTTCTTTTATTCTATAATTATATTTTCTTCCAAAAATTAAAAAGAGTATTGGACCAAAAAAGGGGAAAATAAGGATAATTAATATTCAAGAAATTTTTGCATCTATATGTCTTTCTTGTAAAAATAAATAAATAGCAAATAAACAATTTATGAAGTAAAATATTATTCCACCGATTATAAATTCTAATTTTGCATCTTTAAAGATTTTAGTTATGGCAACATACGTAAAAAAAATAAGAAAAAATAAAAAGGAGAATAAAAATAAAAAGTTTATTACTTTATTAATAGAAATCTTTTTTTTCATATTGATAATTATATAAAAAAAATAATTTTAGTAAATAAAATAGATAGGATTTATGGTTTTTGTATTACCACTATCTTTTGTTGTTGGAGAATCTCATTTTTGAGATAAACCTTCTTTGGTTTTTATTTCTCCTGATGAACTTGTTGCCATTTTTGCAGAAGCAACAAGTGAAGCAATAGAACTAACCATTAAAGGGATATAAGGTAGAACTGCTGCAAATGCAAAAGATCCACCAATGTTTTCTATTTCTTCATTAGTCAACTTAACCAAAGTCACTTTTTGTTTCATTTGTCCCTCCTTTCACTTAATATTTATTTTTTATTCAATTTTTACTAAAAAAAGGAAAAAAATAAGATTTTATTTCTATTTTTCCAATTAGAATATAAAATTGTAAAGATAAAGGAGAAAAATGAAAATATTAACAAAAAAAGAATCATTAGAAATTTTGAAACAAAAGGAGTATTTTCAAAATGCTATTTTAGATTTAAGTAGTTTTAAAGATTTAGAAATAATTGATGAGTTAGCCTTTGCAACTAAAGGAATAGAAAAGGTTATCTTTCCAGAAAATTTAAAAATTATTAAACTTTCTGCATTTATGAATTGCACTATTAAAGAAATTGTTTGAAATAATAAAATTGAAATAATTGAAGACTCCGCATTTGAAACTAATTTTTTAGAAAAAACTGAATTGCCAAGTTCCTTAAAAGAAATTAAATCATTTGCTTTTGCTGATAACCAATTAGAAAAAATTAGCATTCCTGCTAAAATAGAAATCGTTGAAGAAAGTGCTTTTGAAAACAATGATCTTTTACATTTAGAATTCAATAATGAAAATCTTTCAATCACTTTCAATCCTTTCTGAAATAATCCAAACATTGAAACTCTAACATTTAATTTAAAGCAAACTTTTATTCAAGATAGTGAAAATAAAGGATACAAAAAAATATCTATTAAATACATCGAATATTCAAATTCAAAAGATTTTCATAATATTTCTTTTATAGATTTTAATTTATTAAATGATTTAATGAAATATGAAGATTTTGCTAATATAAAGGAAATTATCTTTATAAACGATAAAACAAGTAGTTCTGAATCAATTGAAATTTATTTTAGTTTTAATAAAAACAATAAAATTTTATTTTTTGCAGATCAGCAAATTAATTTTCATAAATAAAATTCAAGTTCAAAAACTTGAATTATTTTTTTACTTTGTTGTTGCTTCGTTGCTTTGACCATATTGTCATTTATCCCGTCTTTCCCAGTTGACGGGATTTTTTTCTTTTTTTTCATATATTTAA
>NZ_JBTGVE010000034.1:0-5193 GCF_054343415.1 Mycoplasma sp. AC157
TATCATTAAATTAACACATATTTATAAAAAGTGACATTTTATATCTGTAATTACATAAAAATCAAGAATTTTTATAGAAATTTTTATTTTTTTAAAAAAAATTTAAAAAAAACGGAAAAAATAAATAAAAAAAGCGATTTTTAGTCATTAAATATTATGTGATTTTTTACTTTATAAAGAAAAATACCTTTTTTTAATAAAAAGGAAGATGTCCTATTTTGAGAAAAGAGAAATTGTAAAATTAAATTAATTTTATTTTCAGTTAAATTTATATTTAAAAATTTTTGGTGAATTAGGTTATATATTAAATTTTTTTGCTTTTTTTCTGTTTGTTGTTTTAATCAATCAATATCAAAATTTGTTTTTTCTCATTTTTGCAACATTTTTTTATTTTTTCTATCTTTAAATAATAAAAAAATGTTTTTAATTTTGTAAGAAAAAATTGTTAGATTTTTATAAAAAGATTTATTTTTAAACTCAATTCTAATTTTATTTCTTTCATAAATTGGTAAGTTATTTGTATAGTCAATGGCAAAATTTATGTTTTTATTTTTTAATATTTTTTCAATTTTGTTTTTTGAATACTTAAAAAGTAATGGTCTATAAATTTGCATATCAAAGAGTTGACTTTTCTTTTTTATACCTCAATAATTAACTATTTTATTTTTATTTTTTTGAAGCATTATTGTCTCAAAAAAATCATCTTTATTATGGGCAATATAAAGGAAATTACAGTTATTTTCTTTATAAATTTTTTTAAAAAAATCATATCTTATTTGTCTGGCAAAATTTTGGAAATTTTCTATCTTTTCATAATTATCATAACTAACAGTTAGAACAAAAAAAGGAATTTTGTATTTTTTACAAAAATTCTCTACTATTGTTTGATCTTCATCGCTAGTTTCTCTTTTTTTATAGTTAACGTGTGCCACAACAATATCTTTATTTTTAAACTTATTTAACATAAAGATAGAATCTGGCCCGCCACTAACTGCTAAGAGAAGTCTTTGCTTTTTTATTTTTAGCATTAAACCTTTCAATAACCATTCTTATATCGTTAGAAATAAATTCAATTGAAGCAAGAGCAGCATCTTCAACAACTTTATCAATTATTTCTTTTTCACTTTGACTAAAAGGGGTTAAAACGTAATTTCTAGTGTTTTTATTTTCTGGTCGACCAATTCCTATTTTTAATCTTTTAATTTGATCAGTACCTAGTTGTTCAATAATGTTTTTCATACCATTATGCCCAGCGTGAGAACCGTGATTTTTAATTGCTGCTTGACCTATTTTAAAGTCCATGTCATCATAAATAACAAGAATATCATCAGCAGGAATTTTAAAGAAAGACATTATTTCTCTTACAAAATCACCTGACTTATTCATATAAGTAAATGGTTTTACTAAAACATAATCTTCTTTTTTTGCAAAAACACCATTGAATTTACTTTTTTCAAATTTTAATTCTAATTCATTAGCTATTTTATCTAAAACTCAAAATCCCACGTTGTGCTTTGTATTTTCATATTCAACACCAGGATTTCCTAAACCTATAATTAATTTCATATTTTAAATTATATTCCATTATAAGAATAATTTTTACAAATAACAGTAAAATTCTTTAGTCATTTTGTTCTAAAAAATAATTGATATTTGTTTTTCTTTCTCTCTCTTCTGTTGATACAGCTATTTCAATAGCATCTTTTTCTCCAATAATTATTAATTCATCCTTTGCTCTTGTAATTCCTGTATAAAAGATTTTTTTATTTAAAAATATATTATATTCTTTAAAAATTAAATATATAAGAGCAGATGTTTCAGAACCTTGAAATTTATGTACAGAAACACAATAAGATAAAACTATAGAATTTCTGAATTTTTGCTCTGTAAATTTAATTAGTTTATCATTAAATTTAATTATTATAAATTCCACTTTTTCTTTATAAAACAGAATATTTTCTATATAACCGATTTCCCCGTTTACTAAATTTTGACTGGAATCATTTTCTGTTTGCATAACTTTGTCGTTAACAAAGTACTTAATGCCGTCTATTTCAAAAAAAGTATTATTTTTTTCATCAAAAATTTTGCTTTGAATTATTTTATTAATATTATTAATTCCTGCATTTCCTGCATATTTTGGAGCAATTACAATAAAATCATTTATTGAAAATTTTGATAAAAATAAGTCAATTTGCTTATTGAAAATTTCTAGAAAAGACTTTGCATTACTTTCATAAAATTTTACATAATTATTTTTAAATACAGGTATTTGGCCATTATTTACTGACGCTGCAATTTCTAATATTTCTTGTTTGTCTTTTTGACGATAATTATTTATTAATTT
The DNA here is from genome assembly GCF_054343415.1 of Mycoplasma sp. AC157. Lineage (NCBI taxonomy): Bacteria > Bacillati > Mycoplasmatota > Mollicutes > Mycoplasmatales > Mycoplasmataceae > Mycoplasma > Mycoplasma sp. AC157. Next base: position 2,348 of record NZ_JBTGVE010000034.1, read on the forward strand.
ATTAGTAATAAATTTATCACTGTTAATAAAGTCATTTAATAAATTTCCATAACCAATGGAAGGTAATTGATCTTTGTCTCCAATTAAAACTATCTTTTTGATTTTATTTAAATCCAAAGATTTTAAGAGTTTATAGAATAAATCAGTATTCACCATAGAAAATTCATCGATAATTAAAGCATTAATTTCTTTTGTTAATTCTAAATTATATTCAATATTTTCGTTTTCTCATGAGACTTCTAAAAATGAATGAATTGTTCTAGAAGGGATGGATGCTTTTTGCAAAATATGAAAAGAGGCTCTACCTGTTGGAGTGAGAACTGCGACGTTTTTTTCTCCAAAAACATCGCTAAATCCTTTATAAATGAATTTTAGAATTTCTGTTTTACCAGTCCCTGGACCACCTGTTATAATAGTTAAATTATTTTCAAAAGCAGAAATAACAGAATTTTTTTGTATATCGTCTAAATACTTACCAATAATAGATTTTTTATATTTAAATTTATATTCTTTCTTTTTAATTTCATTAATAGTTTTTGCAATAAATTGCTCTTGTTCATACATTATAAAGTGAGTAATATTTTTTTTATCTTTGACAAAAAATAAAAATTTTTGATCCATTAAAATCTTTACATATTCTTTAAATTCTTCAATACTCATAAAAATTTTTTTATTTGTATTTTTATAAACATGTTTTATTTCTTCTGGTTCTAAAAAAGTATTTTCATTGTCTTTTAAATAAGATAAAAACTCGTTTAAAATTATATATTTTTTTCTAATTTTACTTTCTGGTTTTATACCTAAAGCCAAAGCCATTTTATCTACATCAGAAAAAACATATTCATCAACTGTATCTAAAATACAAAAAGGTTGCTCCTTTAAGTATTTTCAAAATTCTAACAATCTGTACTTTTTATCTAATTTAGAATATAAATTTTCTAATCCATTTGAAAAAAAGAAAATTTCTATTTCTTGTTTTAAAGAATTTGCAGAAATTTTGTCAAAAATAATTTTTGCTTTTCTTTCAGGAATTAATTTAGGAATAGAATAAATGAGATTAGGATCGTTTTTTAAAATAAATATGGATTTATCACCCCAAGTGTTATAAATGCTTTGAGCCATTTTTTGACCTATTCCTGGAAAAAGTGAAGAAGAAAAGTATTTTACTATTTCTTTTTCGTTGGTTTCAATAATTAATTCACATTTTTTTAATTCTCAACTATTTTGATATTTTGGATGGTTTTTTTCTAAAGCAGTAATTAAATAAGATTTTTTTAATTCTAAATTACTTTTTGAAGTTAGACTAATTATTTGTTTTTCTTTAGTTTTTACTAAAAAAATAAAGAAATTTTTAGTATTGTTTTCAAAAATCTTTCTTTCTACTTTGACTTCAAATTCTTTCATATGGAAATTATAAACTACTATTAAAAAATATCAATTCAATTTTAACTAATAAGATATATTTTTAGTTTTTGTATTATAATTTTATTTATGTTAAATATTAAATTTATATTAAATAATAAAGAAGAAGTTATTAATAAACTTAAAACAAGAAATTTTAATATTTCTTTAGTAGAAGAAATTTTTAAACTTGGAGAAAAAAGAAGTGAAGTTATGTCAAAACTTCAATTTTTAGAAAGTCAAAGAAATGAAAAATCTGCAAAAATTGGTCAAATGGTAAGAAATAAAGAAAATACTGACCAAATCAAAAAGGAAGTAAGTGAACTTAAAATTCAAATTGATTCATTAAGTGAGCAAAGCAACGAAATTAACTCTAAAATTGAAAATATATTACTAAATATTCCTAATTTACCTTTAGATTCAGTTCCTGTAGGTTTAGATGAAAATGATAATGTAGTAGTTGAAGTTAAAGACAAAATTGGTAGAGGACTTGTAAAAGCATTAAAACCACACTATGAAATTGGTTTAGATTTAGACATTTTAGATTTTGCAAGAGCAGTTAAAATGTCTGGTTCTAGATTTGCTATTTTTAAAAATGAAGGAGCAAGATTAGTAAGAGCATTAGTTTCATTTATGTTAGATGAACACGTAAAAAATGGTTATACAGAAATGGTTACTCCTACAATGGTTTTAAGCAAAATGCTTTATGGAACAGGACAACTTCCAAAGTTTGCTGAAGATTTATATAAAATTGAAAATAATGATATGTGAATGATTCCTACAGCAGAAGTAACTTTAACCAATTATCATAATGATGAAATTTTAGATTTAAATGTTGCTAAAAAATACGTTGGTTATACAAAATGTTATAGATCTGAATCAGGAAGTGGTGGAAGAGATACTAAAGGATTAATTAGATCTCACGAATTTCACAAAGTAGAATTAGTTAAAATAGTTAATGATAAAGACAAAATGAATGAATTTCACCAAACTGTAAAAGATGCTGCTAATATTTTAGAAAAACTAGAAATTCCATATAGAACAGTAGCATTAAGCACAGGAGATTTAGGTTTTTCTTCTAAACAAACATTTGATTTAGAATTATGACTTCCTTCAGAACAAAGATTTAGAGAAGTTTCATCAATTTCATTCTTTGGTGATTTTCAAGCAAGAAGAGCATTAATTAGATATAAAAATGAAGATAATAAAACAGAGTATGCAAATACTATAAATGGTTCTGGTATAGCTATTGATAGAGTTTTTGCTGCTATTTTAGAGCAATATCAAAATGAAGATGGAACAATTGATATTCCAAAAGTTTTAGTTCCTTATATGAATGGTTTAACTAAAATTTCAAAGTAAAATCCACAAAACATTGTGATAACTAATTTCCCATCTTTCCCAGTTTGCCCTAAGAAATTAGACTAAAATTGGAATTTATAGAT
>NZ_JBTGVE010000035.1:0-4490 GCF_054343415.1 Mycoplasma sp. AC157
TCATTAAATTAACACATATTTATAAAAAGTGACATTTTATATCTGTAATTACAAACTCATTTTTTCCTTCATTTGTTAAATTATTAATAAATTTTTTTATATTTTTTTCATTTTTTAATTCTGGAATAATATTTAATTTGTATTCTATTTTAGGTGTTGATTTTGAATTAATAGTAAAATTTCAAATCATTGTATTTTATTAATTTTCCTTGGTAAATACATAAAATAGAAAATCTGTTTTTCTTTTTTCTCTATCCATTCCTACGTGAATTTGAAGATGTTTTTTAAATAAATTATCTAAATATACAAGCAACAGAAGAATAACGGCTAAAGAAAATAAAATAATTGCTACATTAGAACTTTTTAAATAAATATTTGCAAAGTTAAGAGCACTTGCACTTAAAAATAAAAGAATAATACATAAAAAATTTACTATCATTATTTTTTTAAAATTTCTAATTTGTTTTTCAGTCATTATTTTAGAATTTTCCATTCTTTCTTTATTAGTAAAGCAAATATAAAGTTCTCAAAGTTTTGCTTCTTTTGGAGGATTATTTTTACTAAAATAATTTTTTGAAATAAGTAACAAACTTCCTATAATAAAACCCCCAATCACTAATGATATTGTTAAGTAAAAATTAAATCTTTGTAAATCAAAAAATAAATTATAAACCGAAAATCCAATTATTAATACTATAATAAAACTAAAAAATAAAACATTCAAAAAAAGAAAGAAAATCTTTATAAATTTTAAATTTTTGTTAGTAGTTTCCATAATGTGAACTGTGACCATAAAATTTTCTTTCTATTTCATTTAAATTTTTGTTAATAGCATTAATAAAGTCATTTAATTCTTCATTATCTGCACCACTTTTTTGTATAAATTCTTGATTCCATAGTCTTTGAAAAATTTTTCTAAGTTCTATTAAATTTTCTTTTGAAGGATCAGCAAAGTACACCAATCTTTGTTGTGTATAATTTTCTAAAAATTCTTTAATATATGAAGACATATAAGTATAATCTTTCTCTGTTAAAGTAGATCTAGCTATAGAAGTTCCTACTGAAGCAGCGAGAAGAGTTCCTGAAACAACACCGGAAACAGCAGCACTTGCACCAAAAGTAAAAGGTATTGCAGTTATACCAAGAAGACCTATAAATACTTGAGAACCAATTATTCAACCTTTTTTTGTTACATAGTCATTTCTATCATTAGAAATTCTATTTTTATAAGATTCATATGTTTTTTTTAGTTCCTCAAATGTGGTTTCTTCATAAGTTAAGGAACTTCTGTCAGAAATAAAATATTCTTTTGTTTTTAAAGAAGATTTTATTTCATTGTAAAAAATGCTTTTTTTATATTCTTCTTTAATTCTTTCAAAACTTCTTTTAGGAAATTTTAAGCCTGAAAGTTTGTAAAAATCCTCATAATTTAAATTTAACACTTTTTCTGCTAATTTTAAAAGTCTTATTTTATGTTTTTCTGATAAAGAATTTATCATTTCTTTATAGACGAATTTATTTTTACTTTCATTTTTATAATTTAAATTTTGTATATGTTGAACATTGATTTCCATGTTTTCTCCTTTTAATTTTTTAATTTTGTTTTTAATAGATCTAAAACTAATGTATAAAAATTAAATACTATATATAAAGATAAAACCTCATTTTTATAATATTTTTCTATTTTTACTTTGTGAAAAGAATCAGAAATAAAATTTTGAAATAACTCCAATTTATTTTTAATATTTTTATCTTGTTTATTTAAGAAGAAATTTAATCCATAATTTTGCTCTATGTTTTCTAATTTATTTTTAGTTAAGAAAACAGAAAAGAAAGAATCTCTTAATTCAAAAATAACTTCAATTTTTTCAAAAAACTTTCTTTTTCTTTTAATTAAATATATTAAAAATTTTTTTAAATTTGGAAAATTATTAATTTCTATTTTAAACTTTTCAAAATTCTTAAGTATTTTTTCATAATTTTTATAAAAATTCATTTTAGAACCAAGTAATTGAAAATATAAATCACTTATTATATTATCTTTAAAATATTTTCACAATTCTAAATTGCAAGTTTTTTTCATAAAATTAAAGTTTTGTTCTATTAATTTTAGTGATAATAACAATTTTTTTCTAAAATATATATTTTTTTCATATAAATAAGTTAATTTAAAGATTTGTGAAAGTTTTGAAGCAAATCTATATTTTTCATTTGTGTAATAAAAATTTAATATTGGATGTTTTTTATAATAAATTGGTTTTATTTCTTTAGACAAAATTATTTCCAATTTTATTTTGCTAAATTTTTTTTTAATTAAGTAAGATTTATAAACTTCGTTATTTATATATGATTTTTCTATGTTAAGTGTCTCTTCTATTTTTTCTCAATCTGTATTTTTTTCTTTAAGATTTTGATTATTTTTAGGAAATAAAATATCTAAATCATTAGGTTTAACATCTATAAAACCATCTAAGTAAAAGCTGAAACTCCCTTGGATTATAAAAGGGATATCGACTTTTAAAATAGATTTTAATAGCAAATTAATTATTTTTAAATTATCTTTTATAAGAAAATTATTTTTTATAAACATAAAATAAAATATCACTTCACTTTATTTTTCTCCCCATTCCTACATGGATTTGTAAATATCTATTTAAAAAAAATATAATATATAAAATTAACATAAAAGAAATGAAAGTTAATACTTGAGTTAGACTAAGAAAAATAAAATTTTCAAAATTTCAAATATTTACTTTGAAACAAATATTGAAAATAATTAATAGAGTAAAAGAAATGTATAAAAATGTTATGATAAATTTAATTATTTTTAGTTTTTCTTGACTGATTTTCTTCGTAGATTTAACTCTATCATAATTAGGAATACAAAAATAAAATTCTCAAATTTTTACGTCTGTTTCATAATTAAATTTTTTATTTTTTTTAGTTATAATATTTAAAATTACTATTGGAATGGGTATTAATTTAGATAAAATTTTATAGTACCATAAATCATTTTTTACAAAAATTAAATTTTGTATAATAAATCATAAAAATAAAATTAACAAACTTAATATAAAAGTAATATGAAAAAAAATAAAAACATTTTTTAAAATAACATATTCTTTTTTTGTTATTTTAATAATTTCCATAATAATTAGAATAACCAACTAAAATATCTTTTAATCTCATTAAATCTTTGTGCAAAAATTCTAGAAAATTATTTAATTCTGTGTTTGAATCGTTTCTATATTTTACAAAATCTTTTTCTAAAAATTGATTATAATAACGGAATAATCTATCTCAGTTTGCTTGAGTTTGATGGTTTAAAAATACAAGTCTTCCATCTGTATACTCTTCAATTAAATTATTTAAATATTTTAAATTTCTTCCGTTTTCATTTTCACCTTGTGCTAAATTAGCAATTAAAGTTCCTAAAGAAACAAAAGATAAAACTCCACTAATTACTGGAGACAAAAATGAAACAGCTCCAATTCAAGTAGCCTTATCACTAATATTTTCTAATGTTTTTTTTCTATTTTCTAAACTATTAGAGTCTTGTTTAAGTTTTTTGCTATAAATATTGTACATATTTTGTAATTCTTCAAATGTTGTAGCTTCATCTGAAATTCTACTTCTTGTAGAAATAAAATATTCTCTTGTTTTTAAGGAAGATTTAATTTCATTATAAAAAATATTTTTTTTATATTCTTCTTTAACTCTTTCAAAACTTCTTTTTGGAAATTTTATAAAAGACAATTTATAAAAATCTTCATATTTTAAGTTAAGTACTTTGTCAGCAAGTTTTAAAATCCTAACTTTAGTTTTTTCTGGCAAGTTTAGTAATATATTTTTATAATCAATACTTTTAATTTTATGTGTATTTTCAAAATTATTTTTATTAATTTCTGATATATTTTTATTAATTTCAATGTTAAAATTCATAATTCTCCTTATTAATATTTTCCAAAATTTCTTTGGAATACAATTATATTACTAAAAATAAAAATATTCATAAAAATCCAAATTTTTTTTGAAAACTTGAATTTTTTTATTATTTTTTAATAAATTTATCAATTTCTATATTAATTTAGAAAAAATAAATGATTATTTTTGCTTGTTAATCTTATTATTTATTAAGTTTATATTTTCTATTTTTATTTTCTCCAATAGATATTAACTTATTATTTTTAACCATATTTAAAAGTATTTTTCTAACTCTTGAAGATTTAATATTTAAAAGTTTTTCTATATCTTTAGATTTAAATTCTTCTTGTTGTTTTGCAAAATTTAAAACAATAAGTTCCTGATCTAAATTTTTATTTTCTTTATTAGCATCATTTTTAACATTCTTAAGATCTTTATTATGCTTTTTATTTTTTAGTTTATATTTCCTGTTTTTATTTTCTCCAACAGATTCTAATTTATGACTGTTAATCATATTTAAAAGTATTTTTCTAACTCTTGAAGATTTAATATTTAAAAGTTTTTCT
>NZ_JBTGVE010000036.1:0-4476 GCF_054343415.1 Mycoplasma sp. AC157
ATTTTAGTAGGTAAACTTTTTACTTTAATTGATTCAGTCCTTTCACTTCACAAGCATAAGTTTTAGAAATGAAAAAAAATTTATTTTAAGTAATTTTTTATTTTTCTAAAAAGCAAAAGTAAAATAATTTTATAAAGTAAAATATGAATTTTCTTTCGAGCGTGGGTGAAAAAGGAGAAAAATGAAGAAAAAATCAGATATTTTACTTTATAAATACTTTCAAAATTGAATCTATGTATATAAAAAGGATTCAATTAGAAAGGTAAGTTTTAAAAAATATGAATTAACATTAGATTGAATCATAAAGTTAGTTCCAAATTTAAAGTTAAATGAATTAGATAGATATGAATATCAAAAATTATTAAATGAATATGCCTTAACTCATGAAAAACAAACAACAATGGATTTTCATCATCATCTTAAAAGTTGCTTACTTGATGCACTAGATGATGGATATTTAGAAACAGATCCAACAAGAAAAGTTGTTATTAAAGGAAAAGCACCTAGAGAAAAAAGACAAAAATATTTAAATCAATTTCAATTACAATTGCTTTTAAAAACACTTAAGCTAGATTCAAAATTAAATATGGATTGATTAATATTATTAATTGCTAAAACCGGTTTAAGATTTTCTGAAGCTATTGCGGTTACGCCTAAAGATTTTGATTTTGTTAAACAAACATTAAATGTTTCTAAAACTTGAAATTACAAAGAACATGGTGGTTTTTTACCAACAAAAAATAAGTCTTCAATTAGAAAAGTACAACTTGATTGAATGACTACTTCACAATTTGCTGGAATTATTAAAGATTTAGATCCAGATAAACCAATTTTTATATTTAAAGAAAAAATTTATAACTCAACAATAAATGATATTTTAATAAGAAGGTGCAAAAAAGCTAATGTGCCTCCAATTACTGTTCATGCCTTAAGACATACCCATGCATCAATTTTATTGTATGCTGGAGTATCTATCGCTTCCGTAGCAAGAAGATTAGGGCATGCAAGTATGAATACAACTGAAAGAATATATTTACACATAATTAATGAATTAGAAAATAAAGATATTGACTTAGTAATGAGATCAATATCTAGCTTAATTTAGACATAAGTTCACCCACGCAAAAAACACCCATTTTTTTTGGGTGTTTTAGTTTATTTTTTTGTTTTTGAGATCTTCTTTAAATTGTTTGTAGATTATATACAATTTACAGTCTTTATTTTTAGAAAGAATGTATTCTTTTAAAGACTGTTCATCTTTTATGGTTTTTAGATACTTTTCTATAGTATCGATTCTTCCATTTTCTTTTCAACGACTTTCTTCTAAATCTCAAAGTTCCTCAAAGACTTTGCAAATGTTTTCATCTTGATCGATAAGATAGGTTGCTTTAAATTTAGATTTATCATCATTAAGTTCTTTATTTTTTAAGAAATTTAAATATTGTTTTAAACCACCAAATTGTGAGTAAATTTCTTCAATTATAGTTTTACCATCACTAATATCTGCATCAATTTGCAGAAGAAGTTTTCTTGTATCTGCATCAACTTGTGCCAGTTTTTGATGAAATTCTTTTTCACTTCACTCGTTTATAGGTGCTTTTAATTCTGCAACTTTCCCTTTATATGTAAAGTGAACTTCAAAAAAATGAATGTCAATCATCTGAGTGTTTAAAGTTCTTTCTGACATTCAATCTAAATCAAAATCACTTATTGTTTCATCTATTTCATCTTTTTCTTTATTGTCTCTAAGAGCATTTAAATCGATTTCCTTAAATCTTAATTTAAGTTTATTAATATCTTCTTCATTAAAGACATTTGAAAGTTCTTTATAAGGTTCTTTTCTTAAAAGTGATAAAGAAGTAAGTGTTTTTTCTAGTTTAGTAAAATTACCAACAAATCTTTTTTGTTGTTCCTTAAGAATGTGGTTTTCAGATTTAGGATCATATTTTGGCACTTCTTCAAAGTTTGGATAATTTCAATTATTAAAGATAACTTCAATTTCTTGATAATATTTTTGAGCATTACTTATTAGTATTTTACTTGAATCTGCTTCAATATCAACATTATGAACTCCTGAATAAATCTCAAGCGCTCTTTGAAGATTAGATTTCATGGTTCCAGGTTCTCTGTAAAAATAGATAGAACCAAATGGTTTATCATTTGCATTTTCTAGTCTATTTGTTCTAGACATTGATTGAATTAAATGTTCATTTTCCTGTATTTTATCGAAAAAAACGGTGTTAATATACTTGGAATCATATCCTGTTAGCATTTGATTTACAACAATTAATAAATCAAGAATTACTGTTGGATATTTATTACCTTCTAAAATTTGTCTTTCTTTAAAAATTTTAGAAATTACACTTTTGAAGTTTTCATCAAGATTAGCAGTAGTTACTTTCGGATTATCTTTAAAATCTTGTTCAAAAGTATCATAAATATTTTTAATTTCTTCTAGTTTAGAAAAGTTTTTCGCTTCTTCTTCTGAAACAGCATCGATATTTTTATCAAATAAAGCAGTTACATTAAAGTTTGCTAATTCCGGAACTGATTTTTTAGCTTCTTGAAATAATTTAAAATATTTGATAGCGTCATCGATTTTTTTAGTAGCTAAAATCGCACTATATCTTCTGTTATTACTTGTACTAATTCAGTGTTCTAAAATATCTTTAACTACTACTTTTTTAAAATTATCACTATCGTAGTAATCGTTGTTTTTTAATCATCTTTCAATTTTAATAATATCTTCTGGATTACCTAAACTATTTTTCTGATTTAATAAATTATAAATTTCTAAATCACTTGAATTGAATCTTCCTTGATTTGCCCAAGCAGAAAGTTTATATTTTATTTTTGTACTATCAACTTCAATTTCTTCACCATAATGATTAGATTGAATTTTATAAAAGTATTCTAAAAGCATATTTTCAAAATTTATATAATTATTACTAAATCTTAAAACATTTCCATCTTCTAAACCATTAATAATGGTGTATTTATGAAGTAATGGTCCAAATACTTGTTCGGTAGTTAATTCATTTTTTTGATTAACTCAGTGAATTGGAGTTCCTGTAAATCCAATAAAAATAGCATTTTCAAATTGACTTTGAATCTTATTCATCATTTGACCATAACTACTTCTATGCGCTTCATCAAAAATTAAAGCAATTTTTTCTTCTGGTTTGAAGTAATTTTTTCTTAATTGAGATAGTTTTTGAATAGAAGTAATAAAAATTGTTTTAAATAAACCGCTGTTTCTTGCTGTTTCTTTTAATTTTTCTTCTAGATCTTTAATTCCATAAGTATTTATAATTTTGATTTTATCTTTATTTATTTTTGAAAATTCACTAAACTCTGTAAAACTCTGTTCATTTAAATCGATTCTATCAACTACAAAAACAACAGTAGAAACCATTTCTCTTTTTAAAAGTAGACTTGCTGTTTGAAAACTTGTTAAAGTTTTACCAGAACCTGTTGTATGTCAAATAAATCCGCATTTATTTTCGTTTTTGTATTTAATTTCATTGATCTTATCAAGAATTGCTTTAATAGCATAAAATTGATAACTTCTAGTGATTAATAATTTATTGTCTTTAATTATTGTTCCGTTAGAAATTAAGTTATGTGCTTCTGGGATTTTGAAAAATAAGTTAATTATTTTATCAATATCATTAACTATTTGATTATCTTTATTTTTTCAATATCTAAAGTCTTTTATGTTGAAATTGCTAAAATCATCAACAATTGAAGTATATTCCATATTATTTGGAGTTAGTGCTACAAGCACTTGTACAAATTTAAGTAATCCTGTGGAAAATACCCCATTTTTCCCGTATTGAATTAATTGCTTTTTAGCATCTTCAATACCAATATTTGCTGTTTTTAACTCTAAACAAAATAGTGGTAAACCATTTATTAATAGTAAAACATCAATTCTTCTTTCTCTTTGAGCAGAAACAGAAACTTGTCTTGCTGTTTGATAAATAGTATTTCCTGCTTTTATTTCTGTATTACTAAAAATTTTTAAATAAATCAAACCTTTTTTATCTTCTGCACTTAAATTTGGATTTGTTCTTTGAAAAGGGATTGACTCACCTTGAAGTAAACTATGAATTTCAACAACTTTATTTGCTGAATTAAAGATTTTTGCTTTAATTTCTTCAAATTCTTCATCATCTAAAGGCACATTATTAAGAGTTGCTTTATTAAGTTCAAAAAGAATATTTCTTCAGTTTTGTTCTAATTCTTTTTCACTAATTCCATCAAGTGTATCGCTTATTTGGGAATTTTCAATACTTTGATTTTTTCAACCATAGTTTTTTAACTTAATTAATAAAGATTTTTCAAATTCTAATTCTTTGTGTTCCATTAAATAAACATCCTTTCTAATAGTTTTGCTTTTATATTTTCTAATGCTGTTAACTTACGCTTGTGAAGTGAAAGGAGAGAGTCTATTAATAAAATGAGTTTACTATT
>NZ_JBTGVE010000037.1:0-4143 GCF_054343415.1 Mycoplasma sp. AC157
ATCATTAAATTAACACATATTTATAAAAAGTGACATTTTATATCTGTAATTACATTTTATTCTTTTTAAACAGTAAAAAAAAGAAAAAAACGTTTATTTTTGAGTAAAATAAATTTTAAATTTTGAAAAAATCTAATAATAATTTTTCAAAATATTGACTTTCTATTTCTGAAAAATTAAAATAATTTATTTTTCCTTCCATTTTTTCTAATAAAAAATCGGCATTTTTACTTCAAAATGGTCCGTCAGTTATTAAAATAAAAGCTACTTTATTATTTTTTAATTCCTTATTTCTATTTATATAACTATCTATTATTTCTATAGGTTTTGAACCGCTATTAAAAAAGAAATTCACTTCAATATTAATCATTTTATCATTTTTCAGAAGAAGAAAATCTCCTATTTTATGCATATCATTTATATTCTGAACATTCTTAAAATTTTGCTGTTGAAATAGGATTATGTTGTTTTTATCACAAATTAATTTCAAAGAATCAAAGCACCTTTTTTCAAATCAACTGCCACTTCTATTTTTTCTTCCATTAGAATCTAAGCCTACTAAAATACCTAAAACATAATCAATTACACTATTTTGTAAAAAATCCAAAAATAACTTTTTTAATCCTGTTTTATGGAAAAATAATAGAAATTTTTCTATTTCATAGTCTGATAATTTATTGTCAAAATTGAAATTAAAACATTCAGTTTTAATATCTTCATCAATTATTTCTAAATTGATTTTTGTCTTTGTAAAAAGTTCTCTTTCTTTTTTACTTAAAGCAATAAGCAATGGGAAAACTTTAATAACTTCTGGATTTTGTTTTAAAATCATTTTGAATGTTTGATCAAAATTCTTGTTTTTTATTAAAATATCTAATTTATCTAAAAAAGGTAAATAAATTTTGTAGTCTTTTATATTTTCTCAATTTACAAAGAAAGAATAATTTCTATTTGTTTTGAGTAAATTCTTTTTAAATTGTTCTATTCTATTCATAAATTAATAATTTGTTATTATTATTTCTTCTCCTGTTCTTTTATTTTTATCTCTATTAATTAACCTTTTTACTTTGATTATTTCTTTATTAAAATCCTTATATAATTCATTTATTAAATCCGTATTATGGTTAGTTAACATTATATAGCAACCTTTTTTGTCCAAAACTTTTACAACTTGAGATAATCTAATGTGTTCTTCTTTATCAAATCCTGCTTCTGTATAAGAATCAAAAGATTTATTTTCTAAAGAATCATATGGACTATCTATGAAAATAAAATCTCCTTTTTTTGCTTTTTCTAAAACTGTTGCAAAATCAAAATTCATAATTTCTGTTTTTTTATTCAAAAAATTAGAAATATTGACTATATTTTCTTTAGAAAAAGAAGAAAAATTTTCTTTTCCATTAAAGGGAACATTGAATTCTCCTTTAGAATTAACTCTATATAAACCATTAAAACATCTTTTATTTAAATAAATAAAAAATGTTGCTAATTCTACATCAAATTCTTTATTTTTAATTTTTTCATTATATTTTTCTCTAATTAAATAGTAATCACCTTTTGTTATAAAGGTTTTATCTAATTTTTCAAGATTAGATATAACTAAATCTGGATTTTCTTTTATTTGAATATAAGCATTTATTAAAGAACTATTGATGTCATTAATAAAATATTTCTTTGCTTCAATAGAAAAAAGAACAGCACCACCACCAACAAAAGGTTCAAAATATCTATTTATTGTTTTTGGTAATTTTTCTTGTATTTTTTCTATAATCTGCCTTTTTCCGCCTGCTCATTTAACAAAAGGAATAGTCTTAGTTTTTGTTTTATCCATTGTATTATTTTTATTTTCCATCTTTTTCTCTTTCTCTTATTATTGTAAGCATTTTAGAAGCAATTTTTTGAATTACAGTTACTGTCATTGCATTTCCTGCTTGTGAAAGGAGTTTATTATTATTTAAGTTCATTTTTTTAGCTTTTTCAACTATTTCTTTTGGAAAAACTTGCAAAAGCAAAGCTTCATAACCATTAAGTTTTTTAATTTGCTTATTTTGTATGTATAATAAACCGTGTCTCCCTTTTCTTAAAGTAGGAAATATTTCATTGTATTTTCTTAAATCTGATTGTCTTGTATCAATTACAGTATTTTCTCATTTTAATATATCATTAATTGAATATAAATTTTGATTATAAGGATGACCTAAATATTTTAAAAAAGTTTTATTATTTGTTTCAAGTATATTAGTATTATTTTTATCAATAAAATTATTAAAATTATATATTTTCTCTTTTTCTTGTGGAAATTCAAAATTTAAAATGTTTAAATTGTTTTTAAAACCTACAATATATATTCTTTCTCTAGAATGTGGTATACCAAAATCTTTAGTATTTAAAACTTTGTAAAAAATGTTGTAACCAGCATTTTGTAACTCATTTTTTATAATTTCAAAAGTTTTTCCTTTATCATGATTTATTAAACCTTTAACATTTTCCAAAATAAAATATTTTGTTTGTTTTTCTTTTAAAATTCTAATAATATGATAAATTATTTGACCTCTTTCATCTTCTAAACCTTCTCTTTTACCTACTATAGAAAAAGTTTGACAAGGAAAACCTGCAATCACAAAATCAAAATCTGGCAAATCTCTTGCTTTAATTTTAGTTAAGTCTCCAAAATTTTTATCATCATTAAATAGTAATTTATATGTTTCAGCTGTATTTTCTTCTATTTCTGAATGTCCTATGCATTGTAATCCATTTAATTCTAATCCCAGTCTGCCTCCACCTATTCCAGAACATAAATCCAAAAATTTCATAGATGTTTCTCCTTTATAATTTTATTATTGTTGTTTTGTATTTTTAATTCTATTGATTTTTTTAACACTAATTTCTATTATTATTTTACTTTATTTTAAATTTTATTTATTAAAAACAAATAAAAAAATAGATGCATTTTTCAATGCATCTATTAAGAATAATTATTATAATGAAGATAATAATTTTAATACTCTTACATATTGGTTTACATATGATGATTCATTATCGTATCATGTGTAAATTTTGTAAAGATTTTTTCCATCAACTGTTAATACTTTTGTTAAAGTTGCATCGAAAATTGATCCTTCTGTTGCTCCAATAATGTCTGAAGAAACGATTGGTTCATCTGTATAACCAAATGATTCACTTGAATGTGATTTCATAACTGAGTTAATTTCTTCTGCTGTTGCATCTTTTTTAAGTTCAACTACTAAATCAACAAATGATCCTGTAATTGTTGGAACTCTTAAAGCAATACCGTCTAATTTTCCTTTTAATGAAGGAACTACTAATCCAATAGCTTTTGCTGCTCCTGTTGAAGAAGGAACGATGTTAATAGCTGCAGCTCTTGCTCTTCTTAAGTCTGAGTGAGGTGCATCTTGTAATCTTTGATCTGCTGTATAAGCGTGAATTGTTGACATGTATCCACGTTCAATTCCAAAGTGTTTATCTAAAAAGTGAACAACTGGTGCTAAAGCGTTTGTTGTACATGAAGCTGCTGAAACAACTTTGTCATCTTTTGTTAAAATGTCGTGGTTAACATTGTAAACTATAGTTTTTAAATCTCCTGAAGCTGGTGCAGAAATTAATACTTTTTTAGCTCCTGCTGTTAAGTGTTTTTCAGATCCTTCTTTTGAAGTAAAGAATCCAGTTGATTCAACAACAACATCAATACCTAAATCTTTTCAAGGTAATAATTCTGGGTTTCTTTCAGCTAAAATTTTAATTTCTTTTCCATCAACTACTAAGTTTCCGTTTTTAACTTCTACTGTTCCTTCAAATCTTCCGTGAGCTGAATCGTATTTTAGTAAGTGTGCTAATGTTTTAGCATCTGTTAAGTCGTTAATAGCAACAACTTCTAAATCATTTTTATGTAATTTGTGAATTGCTCTGAAAACTAATCTACCAATTCTACCAAATCCATTTATAGCAATTTTTTTCATTTTATACCTTTCTTTAAAAATAAATGTATTTTTACTTTTGTTTTTAAAATTATTTATTTCCTTTAAATTATATTACAAATTAAAAAAAGATTATTTATTTTTATTTAATAGTATTAAAACAGAAATAAAATGTCACCCCCCATTCCCAATATAAAATGTCACTTTT
>NZ_JBTGVE010000038.1:0-4085 GCF_054343415.1 Mycoplasma sp. AC157
GATGAATTAAACAATAAAATTAACTAAGTATAGAAATTTAGTAAAAATTTAGGTTAGAAAATTTATTGTAATTGAGTTTTAAAATTGTGCTATAATCAAATTAGGTGAAAGGAAAAAAATGAACAAAATTTTTAGTAACAAAAGAAAATTAATGCTATGTGGTTGATTAAAAGAAAATGACATTAATTCTTATAATAATCCATTAAAACTTCAAAAATTCTTATTATTTTATGAATTACTTTCTAAAATAGCACAAGAAAAAGCAGATTTTACTTACTTAAAAGGTTACCCTAAAGGACCTGTTTTTAGTAATGTATATAATGATTATAAAAAAAATATACTTATTTTTAACAAAATAGCAGAAGAAACATATAACAATAATAAAGATAAAGTAGATAATGATAGAGCATTAAAATGTTCTTTCATAGTTAAAACAGCAACTGAATCCACTTTATCAAAAGTTACTCATAAGTTAAACCTCTGAAAAGCAAAAGAAGAATTAATAAATAAAAACAATAAAAATGTTCCTTTAGATGAAAAAGATTTTAACTACAAAGATCAAGAATTAATTAAAACAATAGATTCAATGTATTTATTAGAACAAATTAAAAATTCAGAAGTAATTAATATTAAAGAAAAATACTTTGTTTTTTCAAAGCAAGATTTTCATAATCTCACAGAAAAACAAAAAGAAATTCTTGAAGAAGTAGCAGATAGTGATGAATTATATAATCCAGTATATGTAGAAATAGATGAAGAAGATGGAGGTCTTATATTTGATTAATATTAAGGATGTAATAAAAATGAAAATACCTTTTCCGACAAAACATAGTTTTTTAGCAAAGGTAGCACATATGTATATTTGTTTAGATAAACAAGAAGAAAAATATCATTTTTTAAAGTGTCAAAGTTATAAACTAGATATGTTTACTGATGTGATAACAAATTATCATAAAGAAGTTCCAAATATAAAAAGAAATCCTTTTACAAAAGCAACCCTTATAGATTTAGATAAAGTTTTTATTACTTCTAAAGTTAAATATGATGATAGAATGAAAACGGAAATTAGATCAAATATATCAGATGATTTATTTAATGATCTAAAAAATAAATTAAAAGATTCTCAAATAAACATAATCAATCTTAATGAACAAGAATTAAAGTTGTTAAATAAATTAATAACTTAATTTTATTATCTTAATAAATATATGTTAATTAATTATAAAGGAGAAAAATGGATAAAATTTTTAGTAATAAAAGAAAATTAATTTTAAGTGGTTGGTTAAAAGAAAATGATATTAATTCTTATAATAATCCACTTAAATTGCAAAAATTCTTACTATTTTATGAACTACTTTCTAAAATAGCACAAGAAAAAGCAGATTTTACTTACTTAAAAGGTTACCCTAAAGGACCTGTTTTTAGTAATGTTTATAACGATTATAAAAAAAATATACTTATTTTCAACAAAATTATAGAAGAAACATATAACAATAATAAAGATAAAGTAGACAATGATAGAGCATTAAAATGTTCTTTCATAGTTAAAACAGCAACAGAACAAGAGTTATCAGAACTTACACATGAATTAAATTTATGAAAAGCAAAAGAAGAATTAATAAATAAAAAAGAGAAAAATATTATTTTAGAAGAAAAAGATTTTAACTATGAAGATCAAAAATTAATTAAAACAATTAGTGGAATTTTTCCGATAGAAGAAATTAAAAATTCAGAAGTAATTAATATTAAAGAAAAATACTTTGTTTTTTCAAAGCAAGATTTTCATAATCTCACAGAAAAACAAAAAGAAATTCTTGAAGAAGTAGCAGATAGTGATGAATTATATAATCCAGTATATGTAGAAATAGATGAAGAAGATGGAGGTCTTATATTTGATTAATATTAAGGATGTGATAAAAATGAAAATACCTTTTCCGACAAAACATAGTTTTTTACCAAAGGTATCACATATGTATATTTGTTTAGATAAACAAGAAGAAAAATATCAATTTTTAAAATGTCAAACTTTCAAATGAATAATTATTAAGAAAAAATTAATACAAAATTATACTATTGAAGATTCTAATATAAATAGAAATCCATTTTCAAAAGAAACACTTATAGATTTAGATAAAATTTTTATTACTTCTACAGTTAAATATGATGATAGAATGAAAACCGAAATTAGATCAAATATATCAAATGATTTATTTATTGAATTAAAAAATCAATTAAAAGATTCTCAAGTAAACATAATTAATCTTAATGAACAAGAATTAAAATTATTAAACAAATGAATAAATTAATTTTTAAACATATATGTAATCTAATTAAGTTATGTAAAGGAAAAAAATGGACAAAATTTTTAGCAATAAAAGAAAATTAATGTTATGTGGATGACTAAAAGAAAATGATATTAATTCTTATAAAAATTCACTTAAATTACAAAAATTTTTATTATTTTATGAAATTTTCAGTAAATTAGCACAAGAAAAAGCAGATTTTTCTTCCTTAAAGGGATATCAAAAAGGTCCTGTATTTAGTAATGTCTATGGAGATTATAAAAAAAGCAGACTTCTTTTTAACAAAGAAGCAGAAAAAGAATATTTAAATAATAAAAATAAAATAAATAATGAAAGAGCATTAAAATGTTCTTTTATCGTGAAAACATCAACAGAAAAAACTTTATCAGATATTACTCATAAGCTCAATTTATGAAAAGTTCAAGAAAATAGAATATTGAATAAAGAAAAAAATATAATTTTAAAAGAAAGCGATTTTAATCAAGAAGACGAAAAGTGAATGAAAAAAATAGATCGTATGTATCCATTAGAAATAGTTAAAAACTCAGAAGTAATTAACATTAAAGAAAAATATTTTGTTTTTTCAAAGCAAGACTTTCAAAACCTTACAGAAAAACAAAAAGAAATTCTTAAAGAACTGGC
Organism: Mycoplasma sp. AC157; assembly: GCF_054343415.1. Lineage (NCBI taxonomy): Bacteria > Bacillati > Mycoplasmatota > Mollicutes > Mycoplasmatales > Mycoplasmataceae > Mycoplasma > Mycoplasma sp. AC157. Next base: position 2,946 of record NZ_JBTGVE010000038.1, read on the forward strand.
GGACAGTGATGAATTATATAATCCAGTATATATAGAAATAGATAAAGAAGATGGAGGGTTGCTAGTTGATTAAAGTTAAGGATGTTATTAAATTAAGAATTCCTTTTCCTAGTAAAATTTCATATTTAGCAAGAAAAACTCATATGTATATTTGCATTAAAAAAGAAGGAATGAATTACGAATTTGTGAAATGTCAAACATCAAAAGCAGAAATTATTAACTTGAAAATAATAAAAAATTATCATGAAGAGCGAGTGGAAAAAAATAGAAATCCTTTTGTTGTTTAAACACTTATAGATTTAGATAAAATTTTTATTACTTCTACAGTTAAATATGATGATAGAATGAAAACTGAAATTAGATCAAATATATCAGATGATTTACTTAATGATCTAAAAAACAAATTAAAAAAATATGAACCTACTAGAATTTTACTCAATGAACAAGAATTAAAATTATTAAATAAATGAATAACCTAATTCTTATTATTGTATTTTTTCATTTAAGGTTAAATTTAGTAAGAAAATATAAAAATAAAAATTTTTCCAAAAAAAGCAGAATAGTGTTATACTAATATTAGTAATCGTTAAATTACTAGTAAATTTAAAAATTTACGGATAATCATATGGAGAGTTTATCGTCAGATTAAGCGTAATATTAAGTACTCAAACCTTCAATGTAACCTTTCTCAATGGAAAGGTTTTTTTAATTGAATAGAAAAATGTTTCTTTGAAGCAAAATAATATTTAATAAAAAAATACTTAATTGAAGACATTTCTACATCAACTAACGAATTTACAAAATCTTTTAATTAATACATAGAATAGTTCTTGGTGATTTTAGTTATTAAAATTTCTAATATATTTTTTAATAATGTTATTTAAATATTTAAATTAAGAAAAAAATAAAAATTTACTTGAAAAATTTTGAAAATATTGTAGAATAATAAAGCAACTTAATTGTAATCAACATTTTTAGTGATTCTAATTCAATTATCAAAAAATAATCATATAAAATATTTGGAATTTTTGTAAAAAGTGTTATAATTAATCTTGTATGATTTTCACACAAAATCATTATGAAATTTAGATCTTTCAAAACTAGATGCAATAACCATAATAAACACACAAATCAATTTCA
>NZ_JBTGVE010000039.1:0-2638 GCF_054343415.1 Mycoplasma sp. AC157
TTTACCAGTGATATCACTGGTAAAATGTGTCCCAATAAATTGTCCCACTTTATATTAAATACAAACAAGTTAATTTTTTTAAGCTAAAGTTTCTTTTTGGTTATTTACTTTATAATAATTTTTTATATGCACAAATCCAATAATTGTAAAAATAATTCCAAAGAAGAAAGATAATATATAAAATAATTGTGCTGTTTTTAATTTATGTTCTTGGAAATGGGAAAGCTTTACACAAATAATTATTTTAAAAACAAATATTATAATTGAAAACGCTCCACTAATAGCAAACAATACTATAGCAAAAATAACTCCGCCTGCTAATTTTGTTAAATCCAATTTATGTGTTTCAAATGAGTTGTATCCGTATGGATTATAATAATTATGATTATCATTACTTGCGTTTAAAATAGTATTAGCAACAGAGATAACAACAATCAAAGTTGCAATAAAGATTAAAATTGCATTAACTATTTCAAAATTTAAAATGAATTTATTTATTCTTTTTATATTAGAAAGTTCTAAACTTTTACCATATGCTTCAAAAGTTTCCAAATTTATTTTTTCTTCTGTTTTTTGTTCTTCCTGGTATTGAAAATTGTCAAGCTTGTTGTAAGCTATTAAAGTTAATATTACTCCAAAGAAGACTGATAATACATAATACAATTTTGCATCTGCTAATTTTTCACTGCCTAAATTTGATATTTCTGAAATGATCATTATTTTAAAAATAATAGATATGAGAAAAATTATTGTATCTATTATAAATAATGTAAATATAATTAAATTCTTTGTCTTTAAATAAGACGGATAGTTTATTTCTCTATATGGTTGTCAATAACTTGTTTCCAAAATATTAGAAAGCAAAAGATTTAGAATAATTGCTATAAAAATTAAAGAAAAACCAATTATATCTATAATTAAAGTATTCTTTCCTAATTGCTTTATTTGTTTGATTTGATTCATTTAATTCCTTTCTTTTTACTTCAATTTTATTACTTTTTGCAAAAAAAAAAAAAAAGTTGATATAGCAAACAACTTTTATATAAATTTTAGTTTTATAGGACAAAAATACAGGAAATTGAGTTTCTTTTTATATTTATTTTATATTTTTCTTTACATAATTTCAATTCCGTATTCTAATTTAATTTCTTTGGACTTTCTAAAATAATGAACAGCAATACTAGAAAATATCAATCCTAAGAAGATAGATATTAAGAAAAATAATTTTGATATCATTAATTCTTTTTCTTTATAAGGAAAAAACAATATTATTGCTTTAATTTTATAGTAAAGTAATGGTAATGTAGTTGCAGGACCTATTAAGAGTAGATAAATAAGTCAAAATATTTCTACAGCTCATTTTGAGTTGTGTAATATCCAATAAATAACAGCTAAATCAATTAACAGAAAAGCATTTATAACATCCAATATAACAACTGAAAAACATTGAGTTTTAATTTTTTTATATTCAATATGCATTTTTCTCCTTTTTCTAAAACACAGTAAATTCCTGTATTTTAAAACATTTAATTAAAAAACTTGTTCATATTTAAAATAAACAAGTTAATTTACGATTTTGAAAACTAATCTTCTAATACTGGTTCATTGTAATTATTTACATAAACAAAACCAACTATTGTAAAAATAATTCCAAAGAAGATAGATAAGATAAAAAATATTTGTGCAGTTCTTAATTTATGTGTTTTGAAATGAGAAAGCTTTACAGCGGTAATTATTTTTAAAACAAAAACTAAAATTGAAAGTATTCCACTAATAACGAATAAAACTATTGCAAAAATAACTCCACCTGCTAATTTTGTTATATGTCTTACAAAATCACTATCGTTTCTACCGTAATTTGGATTATAGTTATAAGAACCACTCGCAACATCAGAAGCTGCAGTGATTAAAGAGATAACAATAGTAATTATTGCAATAAAAATTAAAACAGCATTAACAATATCAAAAATTAAAGTTAATCTACTTGTCTTTTTTAAATTTTGAATTTGATAATTTTTCTCATATTCTTGCACATCTTCTTCTTGATCTCTTATTATTCCGTATCTTGGATTACTATTTGCATAAGGAGCAGAATTTGAGTCATATTTTTGTGAAAAATTTCTAATATTTAGTCTTTCTTCCTGTTCTATTGGTTCTTCATACTTGAATGCTTCAAGTCTTTTATAACCCATAAAAGTAAAGATAATTCCAAAGAAAATAGATAATACATAATACAATTTAGCATCGGCTAATTTTGTATTATTTAAGTTAGATATTAGTGCACTTGCCATTATTTTAAAAATTACAGCAACAAATCCTATAATTCCAGCTATTATAAATGTGAATAACACTATTAAATCTCTTGTTTTATAGTTTGCTACTTCAGCTTCAAAGCTTTTTGGTTTAGAAACTCCAATAATAGAGTTAATTTGATAACTTAAAACTATGGCAACAAAAATAAAAACATAAGAAATTATGTCGACAATTAAAGAGTATTTTCCTAATTGCTTAATTTGTTTGATTTGATTCATTTAATTCCTTTCTTTTTATTTAAATTTTATTACTTTTTGCAAAAAAAAAAAAAAGTTGATATAGCAAACATTTTAGGGAAATAAAAATTCCTAATATAAAGGAATTT
>NZ_JBTGVE010000040.1:0-2263 GCF_054343415.1 Mycoplasma sp. AC157
ATCGATCAATTCTTTAACTTCATATTTTCTATTTTTTTTCATATCAAAATAATAACATAAAAATAATAAAAAGTTCAAAAAAAAAGAACAAAAAAGTTCAAATATCAGAAAAAACACAATTCAAATATCAGAAAACTGATACGCGCATATCAGAAAACTGATACGCGGTGATAACTCTATTATTCCATAGGAATAATAGGAAGTTTCTGCCCCTCTTATTCTATATATAAACTCTAATTTTCTAATTTCATAACTTTTTTATTGTTATTAAGAGAGGCGTTTTCAACGCCAAAATGATTGTTTTTTTATACCGCTCGCCGGTATGGAAAAACAGATTACCTATCGTGGGTTTTCATTTGAAAACACACCACATCTAAAACATAAATTTAACTTGGGGGGTTTGGGGGCATTAGTCCCCAATTCAATTTAAAATTTTAGAAAATAAAAAATATACCGCCTTGGAGGCGGAAGTGGTAATTATTAGATTTATTTGTAATTGGTTTCGCCAGCGAAACGAAAAATTCTATTTTCACCGGCGAGCGGTAAAAATGTAAATGATAATTTGTTCTTAATACCTCTGATTATTTTTAATTTAAAAAAAATAATTTTATAGATTTTAAATTTAAAATGTTATAATTTAGGTGATAGGGTATAAAAAAATAAAATTGTTTTAATGCAATTGTGTTTTGATTAAAAAAAAGTAAAAACACCTTCAAAAAGGTGTTTTTTATAATAAACTTCAGCATACTTAATTAGTTAATTAATAATTATCATTTGATAATTATTAAGATAACTATTATTAATGCTAATAAAAGCAGTAAATCTTTCATAAGTTTATTATTGATGGGGTAATTATTGTTTTAATGCTGAAGTTTTTTATATTTTTTCTAATCACTTCCTCCTTTTTGTGTTTTGATTGTGGTTAAAATACTTTTAGTATTTATAACCACCTTTTTATTATATCATTATTTTTTTAAAAATTAATAAAAAATATGTTATTTTTGATTGTTTTATTTTTCTAATATATTTACTCTATTTTAGGTGTTTTGTCGATTTTAGGGGGGTTTTTGTTAATTTTAAAGCAGTTTTTAAATAAAAATAGAAATTAAAAAATAATTGTTTTTAATATTTGTAATTTAATTTTATAGATTTTATTTTTTTATTTTTGAAAAAACTTAATTTATTTTTTTGATTTTGAAGACAATTTTTATCTTTGAATTTTTCTCTGTTTTTACCTTGTTTTTTTGCTGTGTATGCACATCAATTTTTCCGCTGATCTAATCAAATTTTACAAAGTAAAATTACACGCACGCGTGCGCGCGCACCCTTTGAAGGGCAAGATAAGAACGCTTACATTCCTAACGGAAACGCTATTTTTTTATCTTGCTATTATACTTTGTATAATAGATTTTTCACTTTTACTGTAGTCACTTTTCATTGCACTAGACGGAAAAGTGCAGGCAGTTTTCATTGCACTTTCATTGCACTAAAAAGTATTTATAACATAGTTATAAATAAAATCCCATTTTTTTCATTGCACTTTCATTACAAATTTCGCAAATGTTCAAAAAATGGTTTCAAAAGAACGAAAAAAAATGATAGAAAAATTAGTCAAAAAAATAGAATAAAAAACACCATAAAATAGGTGCTTTTTTAAAATAATCTTGGTTCATTTTCAGTTTCAGAACTTAATTTTTCATTTTTAATTTTTTCAAGCTCTTTTATTTTATTTTCTAATTTTTCTTTTTCAATTTCTAAATTTAATTTTTTACGTATATTAATTAAATCATCAATTTGTTTATCTAAATTTCTAATTTTTTCTTCGATTGTAAGTTCTTTTTTTGGAACTTTATTATACTCGTGAAGTATATACATTCTATTATTATGACTACCTTTAAAAATAACTGCTGGATTTAATTGATAAATATTTGGAAATTTTTTAATTATAAAATCTTCATCTATTAAAATTTTCATAGTTTCAAAAACAGTAGTTTTAGAAATATCTAATTCATTAGCTAATTTATCATATGTAAAATATATTTCATTTTTATAATCAATATTTTCAATAATTCAATGAGCTATTTTAATTTTTTTATTACTAATAATATCCATAGCAGATAAATAATTCTTAATTCATATTTTACTAAAATCATAATCACCATTTTCAGTGCTAATTGTATTAACAGGAAAGGTTTCTCCGGTATTTGGATCGATCAATTCTTTAACTTCATATTTTCTATTTTTTTTCATATCAAAATAATAA
>NZ_JBTGVE010000041.1:0-1754 GCF_054343415.1 Mycoplasma sp. AC157
ATTGAGAAATTTTTACACAAAATTTATTACACTTCCAAAAAGTGTGATTTATTCAAACTATAGTTTTCAATAACACCATATTTATAATTCTTTTCTTCCACAAATCCTATGTGTTTGTTTTCATAGTTAATGAAAGAAAGTTCATGTGATAATTTATTTTTTTTGTAATAAATTGCATTTTCATCTGAATAAAATAACTCTTCTGAAACTTTAATTTTTTCAAGCAATTTATCACTCGATTCTTTAGTTGCTTTTTTAACTAAAAGTAAGAGTTTTTGTGAATAGTCATCTTTAAATGTTTGATCTAAAGAATCTAATGCACTTGTAACTAAATCAAGTTCTTTTTTAATTTCATTGTAATCTTGTGTTGAAGTTATCATTGTTTCATCATAAGAAGAAGCAATTTTTTCTAATTTATGAGAATAAATTGCTAATGCTTCAAGCTGTTTAGAAGATTCTAAATTATAGAAGTTAGAGTATTTTGTTGGTTCTTTCTTATTTTCATTAATATAAACTTCTTTAACTACTTCATTTACAACTTCTTTTTCAATATAAACTGGAACTTCTTTAACTACTTCCTTAACTATTTCTTTTTCGATGTAGACAGGAACTTCTTTAACAACTTCCTTAACCACTTCTTTTTCTACAAATACAGGTTTTTCCTTTTCAACAATAACTTTTTCTGGTTCTTTATCAATAGATTCAAGAATTTTTTTCTTTAAGTTTTCAATTTCTTTTCTTAAAGCTTCTTTATCCGAATTACTATCTCTAAGTTTTTCCATTAAAACAGCAATTTCTTTTGCATATGATCCATTTGAACTTTTAAATAATTCTTCAAGATCAGTCATTTGTCTGTTTAATCTTTCTATTTCTCTATCTTTACTTGAAACTTTTCTTTCTGGAATATAGTCATCATTAGCAGGGAAGTATTTTTTATGATCTGCAAGAACTTTGTAATCTGCAATTTCTTTTAAAAATTGATCCGCTTGTTCTTGATTTCTTAATCTTGAATTTGTAAAGATATAAAATTCTTCCATTGCTTCATCATATTTGATATCTCCATCAAATTTTTCTGTATTTAGTTCAAATTCGAAACCATCTAGTGTTTTATCCATAATTAACAATCCACCAAAGATTCTTTTTTCAGTTTGGAATCAAATAGCGCTTTCATATCCTATTGCTAAAAATCAGTTCATAGCTTCTTTTCTTGTTTTAAATAAAGCTAGTCCTTGTTTTAATTTTGGGTGTTTTAATACTCAAGGGTATGTTTTTGAAAATTTTTTATCAAAATCTCTGTTATATTGGCATAATAAACGTTTCATAATTTTCCTTTTATTTTTGTTTTATTTTCTTTTTGAATAAAATATAATATTTCATCTAATTTATACTTTTATATTAAATATTTTTAAACTTTATTTAAATTAGTTATTACTTATATTAATCTTGAATTATGTAAATAATTTTTAAAAAATTAATTCTTCTTAAGTAACGAAAAACAACTTTAAAATTTCTTTTAAAATCGTTTTTTATAAAATTAAAGACAAGAATAATAAAAAAATTAATAAGAAAATTCTATATATATATATATATATTATAGATATTAAATTTTTGGTTTAATAATTCCTTATATTTTTGTGTTTTCATAACTTATAATATTATACATTAAAAAAGCAAAATATGGGATTTTTACCGTGTAAACAGTATTAAAACAGAAATAAAATGTCACCCCCCATTCCCAATATAAAATGTCACTT
>NZ_JBTGVE010000042.1:0-961 GCF_054343415.1 Mycoplasma sp. AC157
TTTAGATTTAAATTCTTCTTGTTGTTTTGCAAAATTTAAAACAATAAGTTCCTGAATTTTATCGCCACTCTGACCATTTATCGCCACTTTATCATTATTTTTATCGCCACTCTGACCATTTATCGCCACTTTATCATTACTTTTATCGCCACTATACCCGTTTATCGCCACTTTATCATCATTTTTATCGCCACTTTGCTCATTTATCGCCACTTTATCATCATTTTTATCGCCACTATACCCGTTTATCGCCACTTTATTTTGTGTATTATAGTTTAAATTTTTTAACACAATAAAGAAAGAACTAGTATTAGAAATAAATTGTGGAATTAATTTTTCGTTGTAATTTTCTTGCTTTTTGTAACTTTCTATAATTTTCTTTAGTCCGCTTCCGCGTCTTTCCATTAAATTAAGTCTGCTGAAGACATCAGCAATAATAGGGTTTCTTCTTTTTGAAGCAATTTGATAAATATTTTGTTCTTGAATTAAAGAACCATCGGACATCCCACCAGGAGAATAAATTTCTAATCTATCATCATAGATATCAATGTGAATTTCTGAACCTTTTTCTGTATAATCCCTGTGAATTAAGGCATTTACAATACTTTCTCTTATAGCGATTTCTGGATAATCTGGATATTCAATTCTACTTACATCAGTTTTCTTTCACATTTTTTTATAATTAGAATTAATGAATTCTTCAGCACTTTGCAGTAAATACAAGATTGAACCTTGAAATTCTTTATCATCTAAGGCTTCAAGGCGACTATTTGCTTTATCTAAACCATTTCATCTAGTTGCAAAAACTCTTGATTGATAGACAAAATAATCATCTGCAAGCAAGGCACCAGCAAATGTTAAATTGCCCTTTTCGTTTATTAATGAAAAAGATAATAAATCACTATCTAAAGTGGGACAATTTATTGGGACACATTTTACCAGTGATATCACTGGTAAAATT
>NZ_JBTGVE010000043.1:0-748 GCF_054343415.1 Mycoplasma sp. AC157
TACACTGGTTTTTCCTTTATAAAAGTAAAATTATAGTTGTAAAGTTATTTTGCTTTCTTCAAGTTTTCTTGTTTTTACAAAAGAATCTTTAAATATTTTTCTTGCAATTCAAGCATCTTCAGTATCATGATATTTATCTTGAAAATAAACAACTTCTTTTATTCCTGATTGTACTATTGTTTTTGCACAATTAGAGCAAGGGAATAAGGAAGTATATAAAATAGAATTTTCTAAAGAAGTAATTGAATTTAAAATCGCATTAATTTCTGCATGTACTACATATGCATATTTAGTTTCTTTAGCGTTTTCACCTTCTCTTTGTCAAGGGAAGTCATCGTCATTTCCAGAAGGCATTCCATTATAACCTAATCCTATAACTCTTTTTCTTTGATTTATAATACAAGCTCCAACTTTAGTATTTGGATCTTTTGAACGTAAAGCACTCAATTTTGTTAATGCCATAAAATATTGATCTCAATTTATTATTTTTTCCATAGTTTATATTATATAGGAAAATAACAAAAAATTAAGAACGGCTCACCCTTCTTAACATATTAACCTATGAAATAATGCTTTCTGCATCGGAAATATTATCGTACTGAAACATTTAGTTTCGATAATCCTTCATATCAATGAAGAATTATTAACATTATAGCATATTTTTGTTATAAGTCAATAATTTTATAAATAAGTATATTAAAACAGAAATAAAATGTCACCCCCCATTCCCAATATAAAATGTCACTTT
>NZ_JBTGVE010000044.1:0-539 GCF_054343415.1 Mycoplasma sp. AC157
AAAATCCCTAAAATAAGGGATAATTGGTTACTTTTTGTTTTTAACTGGGAAATTAAAAAGTAATCAAGAGAAATTTACACAAAATATCTTACACTTCCGAAAAACATCTCAACAATTTGCTGAGACGTTATAAAATAATGTTAGGTTTTTGTGTTCGTGTTTATTTCTCCTTTAAAACCATTATCTAACAACATATTAATATTTTTAGCATAAATATTAAGTCAAACTGGGAAAGACGGGAAAAAATATTTGAATTTTTACTTTATAAAAAATTATGAAATATTTTAAAAAAAATGTTATAATTTAAGTACATAGATTTTAAGAATTCAATTAAGAATAGAATGAAAAAACCTCCAACTGCAATTGGAGATTTTTATTTTTTTAATTTTCCTTGAATGAATTTCTTTAAACTATTTTATATTTTAAGAACTATTATTAAAATTATAATTAGTTTTAAAAATTTCATAGATTTTCAGAATTCAATCAAGGAAAATATGAATATTTTTCTTATTCATAATTTAATTATACTTTTAAAACAG
>NZ_JBTGVE010000045.1:0-518 GCF_054343415.1 Mycoplasma sp. AC157
CACTTGAGAACAGGACGTTATGGGGAATATATATGCTTTTGGAAAGACAGGCGGAACTCCTTTAACTACAAATAAAAAATTTTATAATGGTAAAATTCCTTTTTTAACTATTAAAGATATAACAAATTCTGAAAAATATTTAACCGAAACAGAAAAACACATTTCTGAAGAAGGGATTGCTAACTCAAGTGCATGATTAGTTCCTAAAGATTCTTTGAACTTATCAATTTATGCATCTATAGGTAAAATCACTATAAATAAAGTAAATTTAGCAACTAGTCAAGCAATTTTTAGCATTATTTTAAAAGAAAAAGAGTTATTAGATTTTTACTTCTATAATTTAACTTATAAAAATTTTAAAAAACATTGAAATAAAGTTTTATCTACCGGAACACAGCCTAATTTAAGTTCAGAAACTGTTAATTCAGAAATAATTTTTAAATCAAAAGAAAATAAAGAAAATATTTTAGTAGGTAAACTTTTTACTTTAATTGATTCAGTCCTTTCACTTCACAAGC